>JAJAYX010000407.1 GCA_026785985.1 Rudanella sp.
GCAATTTCGTCCCAGGCGTAGTCGAGAGTGGTCAGCAGGTGACCCTCCTGCAAACTGGCATCTCGCCCGGCGTAGGCAGTGTCCTTGGAAGTCAAAGTACCCACAAACTGCCCAAATTCCATGCCCAGTTGCTGCACAATCCGGCCGATGCGCTCCTTCTCGGCCACGGGTCGGCAGTATGGTGTTTGACAATGCCTGCCTAAAAAGCGTTGGCATCCCGGAGGGTGGTTATGATAATTTAGGTGTTGTTGTGCACCGCTTTCTGTTTATGCCAAAAACATCATAATTATATTTAAAAATTAATTCGATTATTTTCTTTCAAAATTAACTGTAACACTTCCAATATTATCGATTACAACTTTCAATTCAGTATCCTGATCAATATTCACAAGTTCAACAGGAGAGCCAGGGATTACCAAGCTCCCTTTCTCTAAAATCAACCCTTTATCTGTTAGTGAATTCACCAACCATCGCAATGAGTGAAAAGGGCCACCCATTATCTCTGAACCAGGTGCAGAAGTTATGAGAGATTTATTTTTGTATACTCTAAATACTTCATCTTTTAATTGTAAACCTACAGGAGAAACCCTTTGATCTCCTATGATAAGTCCTGTATGAATACCACCCGAACAAATTAATTCTTGGATTGTCGGTGGGTTAATCCAAAAATTGTACTCATGAATTTCAACTCCCGGGCTGACATAGTCTATTGCATCGATAAACTCTTCATTAGAAAGGTCTTTCCCTTCAAGATTTTTTCCAATTTTTATCACCAATTCCGGTTCTATTGCGCAATTAATGTAATCACTCCAATTGACATTTACTTGATTGTTTCCAACATGGGGATAGAATAATCTTCCATAAATAGGTTCACTTATACCAAATTGCTTCCGAATCGAATTGCTTGTACAGCCCACTTTGAATCCTACAACGTACTCTCCGAATTCGATTCTTCTTTTAGTTACTAAGTCTTGTACTTCATAAGCTTCTTGAATCGAAAGATTTCTTAATGAATCATCTTCTCCATTCCATTCTTTTTTATAAAAGGAGTGATAAAAGTCAGTTGCTATAGATTCTAGTGTCTTCATTTAATTTGGTTGAATTATGATTATCGTCAATAGCTTTTAACTTTTATGCTGCGCAACGCCACGCTAAAATCCGTAGGCTTGCTATTCGTTGATATCTATAAAACTATCTGATTCAAGGCCCGCCGGGATAAAAGAGGTACTTATGTCGTCAGAAAGCATATACAAATTCAGTTTTTATATAAAACCAACACCTCTCCCAGGCTCCACTGATGCCGACCTAGCCAGCCCTACAACCGTTTTGCTTTCCGTTCCCGCACAGCGAAGTCAGCCGCACGGGCCGTCAGGGCCATATACGTCAGCGATGGATTCACGCAGGAAGAGGAAGTCATGCAGGCCCCGTCGGTCACGAACACGTTTTTGCAGGCGTGAACCTGATTGTAGCCATTCAGCACCGACGTCTTTGGGTCGTGTCCCATGCGAGCGGTACCCATTTCGTGAATAGCTCCCCCCACCGCAGTGTCATTG
Organism: Rudanella sp.; assembly: GCA_026785985.1. Classification (GTDB taxonomy): domain Bacteria; phylum Bacteroidota; class Bacteroidia; order Cytophagales; family Spirosomataceae; genus Rudanella. The sequence continues at coordinate 1,554 of JAJAYX010000407.1, forward strand.
TCGTACCCGCCGACGTTGGACAGCCCTGCCGATTCGAGCATTTCTTTGGCATCGTTCAGCATATCGACCCGCATTTTCTTCTCGTTCTCGCCGAATTCCGCGTCGAACACCACCGTGGGCATTCCCCATTTATCCCGCTGATTTTTGTCCAGATACAACTGGTTTTTGTAGTCGGGCAAGTGTTCGCCAAAAGCAACCAGCCCCATGGTCCACAACCCCGGACGGGTCAGTTCGTCTTTGAGCGTTTCCCCAAAGGCCATCTCAGCCACCCGGCGTTGCCAGCCCTGTCGGCTGCCGCCGCCCTGGTAGCCAAAGCCACGCAGGTAATCGCGCTTATCGGCCCCGATGTTGCGGTACCGGGGAATATAGATACCATTGGCCCGTCGCCCGTAGAAGTAGCGGTTCTGTCCGCTTTCAAGTTGTCCATAGGCACCAATCTGAAAATGGTGATCCATTAGGTTATGCCCCAACTGCCCCGAGTCGTTGCCCAGGCCGTTGGGAAAGCGGTCGGATAGGGAGTTTAGCAACAGGGCCGTAGACGCCATAGCGCTGGCACATACGAAAACTACATCGGCATAATAGGGGCGACTTTCGAGCGTAACCGCATCCACCACCTGTACACCCGTGGCTCGCTGTTTCTTCGCATCATACAGAATTTCAGTCGCTACCGAATCGGGCCGCAGCGTAAGCCGCCCGGTGCGGACGGCGGGGGGAAGTGTGCAGGACTGCGTGCTGAAATACGCGCCAAACGGACAGCCCCGGCTGCACATATCCCGGTACTGACAGGAGGCCCGCCCGTTGTCGAGGTGAGTTTTATCGGCTTTAGATAGGTTGGCCGAACGCCCTACGGTCATGACGCGGCCCGGAAAGTTTTTCTCGATACGTTTCCGCACTTCTTTTTCGATAAAAAACATATCCATTGGCGGCAGAAACTCACCGTCGGGAAGCTGGGGCAGGCCCAGTTTTTCGCCCGATATGCCCGCTATTTTCTCCACATAAGAGTACCAGGGAGCAATGTCTTTGTAACGAATAGGCCAGTCCACACCAATCCCCTCTTTGGCATTGGCTTCAAAGTCGATGTCGCTGAACCGGTAGGACTGCCTTCCCCACATAATCGATTTGCCGCCCACGATGTTGGGCCGCATCCA
>JAJAYX010000408.1 GCA_026785985.1 Rudanella sp.
CCGTTAGACAGTCGTACCCCGAATTGGGCAGGTGATTGTCAGTACTATGACGGCGGGCGGGACAAGGAGGTGGTTTTATATTATTCGCCCGTTACTAATGTATTGCACCTGTACGATTTACAAAACGGGAACCGCCAAAGGTCCATCGCATTCGAGAATGAAGGCCCCGGGTCAATTCCCGAACCAATGGCCGTGCAGATGGTAGCAACGGATTCTATTTTAGTCGCTACTTCTTACACAAAAGCGTTGTTTCTAATCGACTCTACCGGTACCACGCAAAATCGATATACTATCGGAACTACTAAGGTGAGCGGCCAAACTTGGGAATCAGAACCAAACGGAAGTTTTTTCGTGCAAAATGGACGATGTGTTTTTCAAACCATTCCATCAGCCAGTCCACAAGATGCTTCCGTATTTTATAGAACTACTCTTGGTGCCTATCTTGACTTAAAATCAGGCCGAAGTGTAACTGATCTTATGATGTATCCCAAGGAATATCAAACTGGAGAGACGTGGACAATGTTCCACACTATTCAACGTATCACGTTGATTGATAGTGGACACATGGTTACGTCATATCCTATTTGCGACAACGTCCAGGAGTTAAATATGAAGGGTAAATTGCTAGGAGAACATAATGCACGAAGTCTTTTTTTTACAGAAAAAACGAAAGCATTGAAAGACGGTGTAAATGGGCGAGATCATTTTTTGCGACAAAACTCGTATGGTGCTATCTATTTTGACCCCTATCGCCAGGTCTTTTATCGATTTGCCTTTCAGGGTATTCGGGATGCATTACCCAAAGTGTCGGGGCCAGTGATTCCTGCAACCTATATGTCAACGTCAATTATTATATTAAACCGTAACTTGGCCAGGATTGGAGAAACTCGTTTGCCCGACAACACGCACTATTGTTATAACACATTTGTTGGACGTGATGGACTGTATATATCGAATAGCCATCCTAAGAATCCGGCTTCGCAGGAAAATCAGGTGTCATTCACCTGTTATAAATTGTCACCCCAATAGTCAGAAGGTGGTGAGAAAGGAAAAATGACTCGCTACCTCCTCCATCGTCCCATTGCTGTTTGTCTCATCACCCTGGCCCTGTCGGTGTTGGGGGTGCTGGCAGTCCGGCAGTTGCCGGTGTCACTGTTGCCCGATGTGCCAGTGCCGGAACTGAGTGTGCAGGTCAGCTACCCGGCAGCTTCGGCGCGGGAGTTGCAGCGGAGCATCGAACAACCCTTGCGAAACCAACTGTTGCAGGTAGCGCACTTGGCCGATTTGCAATCGGTGGTACAGGATGGGCAGGCTACGCTCACGCTTCGGTTCGATTATGGCACCAATGTCCGGCTGGCGTTTATCGAGACCAACGAAAAAATCGACGGGCTACTGTCTCGTCTTCCCCGCGACCTGGAACGGCCCCGCGTCATTCGGGCCGGGGCGGGCGACATTCCGGTGTTCACGCTCAATGTGCTGCCGAATGGCAGCGGGGCCACCACCGACTTCCTGGCCCTGAGCGAGTTCTGCGAAAACGTGCTGAAACGGCGCATCGAGCAACTGCCCGACGTGGCCCTGGTGGATGCCACAGGTTTGGCCCTGCCGGAGGCCGTGGTGCAGGCCGACCCGGCCCGGTTAGCGGCCCTGGGCCTGAGCGAGAGTCAATTGGCGACTTTGCTGAAACAGGCGAACCTGCCCCCCGGCAACCTGACTGTGCGCGAAGGGCCGTATCAGTATCAGATTCGGTTTGGAAGTCCCCTGCAAACGCAAGCCGATATTGAGGGGCTGTATTTGGCCGTTGGGGGGGCAACCGGGGCGGCTCCGAGTGCGAAGAGTGACCCCCGCGTGGGCTACTTTGCCCAGAATGTGCAACGCGCGGGCGAGAGCCAAACCACGGCCCCCCGCCGGTTGATTGCCCTGCGCGGTGTGGCTACCGTTCGTATTCGGGAGCGGACGGTACAGGGTTTATATGGGTTTCAGGCACCCGGCGACCCGCACCTGCACCGGGCGGTGGGGTTGGCCATCATCAAACAAAGCGATGCCCAACTACTTCACCTGCGCCGGGAACTCACGGCTTTGCTCGATCAGTTTCGGGCCGATTATCCCCAACTCCGATTCTCAATCAGTCAGGATCAAACCGAACTGCTCGATTTGTCGATCTCCAACCTCATCAGCAACCTGCTCACAGGAGCCTTGCTGACGATTGTGATGATTTTTCTGTTCCTGCGCGACCGTCGCCTGCCGCTTATTATTGGCATGGTGTTGCCCGTTTCGCTGGCCATCACCATGCTTGGGTTTTATGTGTTGGGCCTCAGTATCAACATTATCTCGCTGGCCGGGCTGGTGTTGGGCGTGGGCGAAATCATCGACAGTGCCATTATCATCATCGAAAACATTGAGGAAAAACGCGAGAATGGCTTGTCTGTGGCCGATGCCTGCCTGTCGGGGACCGACGAGGTAATCCGGCCCCTGTTCACGTCGGTTTTGACGAACTCGGCGGTTTTTTTGCCGTTGTTGCTGTTGAGTGGTTTGGCGGGTGCTTTGTTTTTCGATCAGGCCGTGTCGGTGTCGCTGGCTCTGGGCGTGTCGTTGCTGTGTTCCTACACGCTGGTGCCGGTGCTGTATCATTTGCTGTTCCGGCGCGAGACCGCCGAGGCCGTATTGCCACCCACCCAGTTTATGCGGGGACTGGAGTGGGCCTATAACCGGACGTTTTGGGCCGCTTTCCGGTCCAAGTGGGGTTTGGCGGGGGCATTGGTCGTGCTGTTGGCGGGGGCTGTCTGGATGGGTGGACGCATGGGCAAGCAGGGAATGCCCACCGTGAGCCGATCAGCCGCCGAGGTCAGCATTGACTGGAACGAGCCGTTGTCGGCTTCGGAAAATAACCGACAGGTGGCCCAATTACTGCAAACCCTGCCCACTCAACCCGACTACACGGCGGCTTTTGTGGGCCAACAACAATTTTTGCTCAACGGCACCGCCGACCGCCGGATTCTGCAACAAACCCAAAACGAAACGGGATTATATCTGCAAGCCAACTCCCCGGCTACCTACACGCGCCTGACCACTGGACTTCGGGAGCAGATGGCCCGGCAGTTTCCGGGGGCGGTGCTACAAATCAGGCCGGGGCGCAACGTGTTCGAGCAGTTGTTTAACACCACCGAACCCCCGCTCCGGCTCAAACTGTACAACCCACGCAGCCCCGACGTAATTGCCCCTGATTTGGCCGGGCGACTGACTGACCAAATCCGGGCGCAAGGCTTCACGGTGGAAGCTGTTGGCCAACAAGAGCAACTCCGCGTGGAGGTGCTGACCGACCGGCTGTTGCTTTACGATGTGGACGAACAAACGGTGTTGCCCCTGTTGAAAACGCTGTTCAATAGTAATGAAGTAACGACCCTGCAAAATGGTCAACGTTCGGTGCCGCTGGTGCTGACAGGTGCCGAGGGTAATTCCAACTGGCAACATGCATTTGTGAGTAATCGGCAAAAACAGGCCATTCCCTTACGGTCGCTGCTGTCCGTAATGCCTCAAACTGATTACAAAGCCATTTATGCCGATAAGGAGGGCGTTTTTCTACCCATCGATCTGGTCATCGACAATGATCAGGCCGACCGCGCCCGAACGGAGATCAGCGCGTTGGTGGGCCGTGAACCGGGCGTATTGGCAGGCTGGTCAGGGCGGTATTTCCGGGATCAAACGTATCTGACGGAGTTAGGGTGGGTGATCCTGGTAGCTATCGGGTTGCTGTTCTGCATTCTGACCGCACAGTTCGAGTCGCTTACCCAACCGTTCATTGTAATGCTGATTATTGCGCTGGGCATGGCGGGAGCCATCTGGTCACTGTATATAGCCAACGATACGCTGAACGTGCTGTCGGCCATCGGGATGGTGGTATTGATTGGCTTGCTGGACAATGATTCGATTCTGAAAATAGATACCATGAATCGGGGCCGCGAAACATTGACCTTGATGGAATCGATCCGACTGGCGGGCGTTCGGCGGCTTAAATCGCAGGTGATGACGTTTTTGACAACGGTGTTGGGATTGCTCCCGGTGTTATTCAGCGGAGGGTTGGGTGCCGAGTTGCAACGACCGCTTGCATTGGTCGTAATTGGAGGAATGTGCGTAGGAGTGCTGGTGTCGTGGACGGTTATTCCCGTTTTGTATTGGGTAATGGAGCAAGGAAAGACTACTAACCAAAATGTAAAAAAAGCTAATTAGTCTCCATGTTTCGTGTCTTTTTCACCAGATTCTCGTCTCTACATCAATTTAATAGGCTTTTAACTGGTGTTTAAGAGCCGTTTAATTGACTTCCTGCAACTTTGTCATACCAAACGCCTGAAGAGTATGTCTTCTTTACGAACAAACAATTTTGAACCCGATTCAGTACTGCGCATTTTGGCTTTACTGACTATGTTGCTCATTGCCTATTTTACCCAAAGTTGATCAGAGCCTTACCAGCCTATCTTCTACCAACCCCTTGTGAACAGTACCCATTGAGATGAGAAAACTGCACCCGACACCACCTTGCTTTTTGCGCCCTAAAATTCGCGATGTTTTTGGTTTCACCACCATAGCTACACCGGGTAACTCTTTTGCGTTTGTGATACCCCGGCGATCGAAACGGGCAACAGCATAAGAATTTCGGATTGGGATATAAACAAGAAAACCTGCCTCCAGAGGAAGCAGGCTTTCCAATCCCACCATTCACTACACTACCAAGGCTAGTCGAGCCATCGAAGCATGAGCTGTTTCGATGCTCTTTTTTTGTCGCAACAGCAACTCACGGGTGCTGGCGGCTAAGTCTGTTTGTTGCAACACGTTGTTGTAATCGGTAAGGGCTTCCTGATCGCCCCGCTGACACTCCTGCGCGGTCACTTTATCATCGTCACTCGAGAAACTCGATTTGATATTGATCCAGGCGCGGTGAAGACCTGAAAGAAGGCTTGTACCACTATCAGGCTCACCTCCTAACGTCCTGATTTCGCGGTCGAGTTCCATTCCGAATTCAGCGCGTTGCCGCGACTGGGCCAGAAATATACTCTTCAATTCCGCATCTTTTGCATTCTCTGCTGCTTCCTGATACCCCTCTTCGGCATCGTGGCTACAAGTCAGTAGCTTATTTAGTGCGTCGAGAATTTCTTCTCTTGTTTGTTTGACATTCATAATGTTGAGTTGTTGGTATTTACTTAAAGCGGAAAAACTCACTTTTTGTTTGGGTCATGCCCCCAATTCTTTAAAGAATATTCCCAATTACTTCCCTCAGTCTCGCTGGGCCTCTGAGCCGAGTGCCGCTTTATATAGCTGATTACCTTACGCATATGGTCGCAATCAGACCCGGTTAAATCAGAATCTTTTTTATTTAAGAGTTGGATAATGCGCTTGCCCGATTTATGGCCGGTCGATTCATCATCGTCCTCTTTCTTTTGACCCACAGCGTTCGACTCGTCACTATCGAGCCACTTTTCAATCTGTGTTGCCGACATGTTAACAAGGTTTTTGAAGGCTTCTTTTACTTCTTTCAGTTCTGCCTTATCAGTTGTACTTGTCGCCATCTTATTAAACGGTTTATTTTCTGGTCACTTCGCTCGCCGATTTCACTATCTTTTTTTTGGCCTGCTTCAATACAAGGGCTGGTTGTTTTGCCGGACCTTTCCGTTTCACTGTTGCCCCTTGTACAGTTCTGGTCACGTCTTCTTTGTGAACTTCAGAAACTGTTCCCTCGGCTTTATGCCCGGCGTAGTTCCATTCAACCTTGTCGCCTTTTTTTATCGTCGCCATACGTTTCATGTAAACGGTAATTGGGTAATGGAGGCAACTGATTACCCGACTTACCCGATTGACTTATTCGACTTTGCCGTTTTTGGCATCGCGTTTCATTTTGTCGTTTGCAAAAACGGCAATGTCAACCCGACGGTTTTTTTGACGGCCAGTCTCACTGTCGTTATCAGCAATGGGCTGTGATTCCCCGTAACCCTTTTCATCGACCCGACCACTACGCACTCCCTGCTTTTGCAGAAAATCGGCTACTGCATTGGCGCGTTGGCGCGACAAACGCTGGTTGAGGTCATCGGGGCCGGTTGCATCGGCATGGCCTTCAATCACAATGTCAGTGTCCTCATATTTTTTGAGCGTCTGGGCAAATTCGGTCAGATCGCGCTGGGTTTGCGGATTCAGGTCATACCTGTTCACGTCGAACAGAATATCGGAGCCAAACGTGATTTTAATACCTTCGCCAACGCGCTCTACGGTAGCGTTGGGCATCTCACGCTTCATTTCTTCGGCAGCTTTGTCCATCCGGCGACCGATTACGGCACCGGCAGCACCGCCCACTGTGGCTCCCAAAATGGCACCCAATACCGTATTGCCCGACCGACGGCCAATAACGCCCCCAACAGTGGCACCACCAGCAGCACCGATAGCCGCGCCCCGCTGGGTCTTGTTTGTGTTTCGCTTAATCGACTTGCAACTCATCAGGACATCGCCCGATAAAAGCGTTACGGCAAGGGCCATCGTAGCCATTCGCTTGCCGGAAATTTGTTTGTTCCAGTTCATAATCTTGTGGGATGTTTGGTTAATCAGTAGCCAAAAGTTGTACCAGTTAAATCGGTGATCCTCGGTCTTTTGCGTTTCCATACCGTTAATCAATTAACTAATAGTTAGTTACACTTTGTCTATTTGATTAAAAGACTATTCAATGGTTTAAATCACAAAACTGCTATGTTCGTAAGTAGTGAACGGGCTTTCCTCATAAGTGTAGAACAGACTCTACAACACTGAAGCCAATTACAATGACCGAAAACGCGAAACGTTTTGATTTAACCGGACGTTGTTTTTACATTGACCGGGTTTATTTCTCCTGATTCTCGATAGCTCCCCTACACATGATTTTGACAAAGAGTTTTCTGACGTTTCTCCTGATGACGCTGCTCTCAGGATTGGTTCTGCTCGGCCCAACGGGGTGTAAATCGGACTCGGACGGATCCATCGTTGACCCCCAACCAAAGACCCTGGTCAGTGCCACGGCAGTTGCCCAATATTCCACGACCCAACTTTCCACCCGCTACACAGCTCTATTCGGGAGCTTTGCCCCCCTGATTACCGGACAATACCTGAAAAACTCGATCACGGTCTATAAAGTGGTGTATAAAACGACAAACACCGACGGCAAGGAAGTGCAGGCTTCGGGTGCGCTGATCGTGCCGACGGTAATGGGGTCTATTCCGATGATGAGCATTCAACACGGCACTATCCGCACCGACGATGATGCTCCCTCGAACAATGGTTCGGGAAGTGATACCTACACGTTTGGCTCGCTATTCAGCTCATATGGCTACATTGTTGCCCTGCCCGATTATATTGGGTACGGAACCTCGAAGAGCCTGCCGCACTCCTACGAACACCGCAATGGACTGGCTACGGCTTCGTTGGATATGCTCCGCGCCAGCCAGGAGTTTCTGGCTCAAAATAAGGTTAACTGGGATAAACGGCTTTATATCACCGGATATTCGGAAGGTGGGTATGCTACCATGTCGCTCCACAAAAAAATGCAGGAGGAGGCTGCGGGGGAGTTCAATCTGCGGGCTTCGAGCGTTGGTGCCGGGGCCTACGACAAAACAGCGTTTATGAAATACCTGGTTAACACGGCTGCTACCAATAACCCCAGCTATAACTCGCTATACATCTGGACGTTGTTGACCTACGACCGTATTTATGCCCTGAATCGCCCGATGTCATACTACTTTAAGGAACCCTATGCCTCTCAGATTCAATCGCAACGCGAGAATGTGAGTATTGGGTTTAGTTTGAACCAGATTTTCACCGACGGATTCAAACAGGCAGTCAACAGCGGTTCCGATGCGGCTTTTGTGAAAGCCGTTGCCGACAACGACGTTTTCGATTGGAAACCCGCCGTGCCGGTGCAGTTCTATCACGGCACCGCCGACCAGTTGGTGCCGTTTTTTAACTCGCAAAACGCTTTCGATGCCATGAAAAAACGGGGAGCCAACGTGACCCTGAACCCCATCGAAGGGGCCAACCACACCGATGTTACCGCCATCAGCAACTACGCCCTCGGCACGGTTGGGTTCTTCCAGTCAGTGCAATAACTACGGATAACTCACAAACCCGAACCGTTTCCCGTCGGGCGACCAGTTGGGAACGTTTTGCGTGCCTTGCCCACCCCGAAACCGCATGAGTTCGCGGATTTTACCCGTTCTCACGTCCATCAACCGAAGCATCACTGCTTTATCGGCGGGATGCGTGGCTTTTTGATCTTCCAGATAACTAATAAAAAGAATCTGTTTTCCGTCGGGCGAGGGGTGCGGAAACCAGTTGGAAAACCTGTCGTTGGTGAGTTGGGTAGGTTGGCTTCCGTCGGCGTTCATTCGCCAGATGTGCATAACCCCCGTCCGAAAGGAGTTGAAATAAATGTGCTTGCCATCGGGCGAATAGTCGGGGCCATCGTCGAGGCCGGGTGCGTTGGTCAGGCGGGTTTCGGTGGTGCCTCCGGTAATGGGCATCGTATAAATGTCGTAATCTTTGATGCCATCGGCTGCGGCTCGTTCGCCCACGTAGGCCAGTGTTTTGCCATCGGGCGATACCCCATGCCAGTAGGAGGGAGCTTTTTCGGTGATGAGTGTGGGCGTGCCACCCGCCAATGGCAGCGTGAACACCCGTGAGTTGGCTCCGGCTCCTACCCGTTTGTCGTTGTGACTGATGATAATGGTTTGGCCGTCGGGGGTGAGGCCGTGATCGTTGTTGCAGGCCGTGGCAAAGTCGGTGTTGATCACTTCTTTTTTGCCGGTCTTCAGAGTCACCCGGTAAAGTTTCCCCTTTTCATTAATGATTAGAAATTGCCCATCCCTCGACCAATTGGGGGCCTCGAACCGGACAGTATCGCGGTGAATAATGGTGCGTTTGCCTGTTACCAGTTCGTAGGTTTCAAGTTGGCTGGTAATGGGTTGGGTAAAAGCCGTTAGGGTACTAAACCCTAACAGAAAACACGCCAGAAGGTTACGTTGCATAAGGATCAGAAGTTTGAATATTGTCTCACTACGTAGCACAAAGACATCAGGGGTATCGAACTCCTGTTTGATTGGCTAACTTGCCGACTTATGGACACTATTTTCGTTGGCAGTTTAACGTTGAGTCTGCTTCACGCGCTGATTCCGAGTCATTGGCTGCCGTTTGTGACCATCAGCAAAACCGAACAATGGACTAGTCGGCAAACGCTGACCGTGACGGCCAATGCGGGTCTGGCACACACCGTCAGCACCACATTGCTGGGCATTCTGGTGAGTCTGGCGGGTTGGCAACTGGCGGCAAATTACCGGGACTTATCAGAGCGGGCTATTCCGTTGCTCCTGTTGGCATTGGGCCTGTGGTATCTGATGCAACACCTGCGCCACCACCACGTTCACGACCATATCGACGCAGATGCCGTGCGTAAACAACGATCCTTTTCGGGTCTGCTGCTGTCGTTGGGAATCGCTATGTTTTTGTCGCCATGCCTCGAAATCGAAGCCTATTTTCTAAGTGCGGGCGCACAGGGCTGGAGCGCGGTAATGATGGTAGCCCTGATTTACAATGTTATAACGCTCTCGGGAATGTTGCTGATGGTGATGCTCGCCCGGCGGGGAATGCAACAATTGAACGCCGATTGGTTTGAGCATAACGAAAACCTGATTACCGCCCTGACGCTCGTTGGCCTGGCGATACTCAATTTTTTTATCGAATTCTGACGGAGCATTTTTACGTCCCCGGTACATACGATTCCAGCATCGTCATCTCCCCATCGGGAACAATCGTAACGGAGTTGATCGAGGCCGGAATCAGGGCGCACTCGCCCAGTTTTATGGGCATTTCGTGGCCTCCCTCGGTTCTGATTGTCGCGCTGCCTTCCACGCATACCAGAATCACAAACGAGTCTAAATGGCTGTAATCGTGCATCACTTCCTGATCGAAATGAAGTACGTTAGTCACGAAATAATCGCAGGAAACGGCGTTGACGCTCTGATTCAGGACTTTTTCGTACTGGGTTTTGTAATCGTCGTGGTGTTGATAGTCGATGGCATCAATGGCCTGTTCGGTGTGGAGTTCGCGCTTTTGGCCTTTATCATCGACCCGGTCGAAGTCGTAGATGCGATACGTTATATCGGAGGTTTGCTGAATCTCGGCCAACAGCAGCCCTTTGCCAATGTAGTGAACCCGTCCGGCAGGCAAAAAGAACACATCGCCGGGTAGCGCCGGTTCAATGTTCAGAATGGCCATCAGCGTGTTGTCCTGAACGGCTTTCACATATTCCTCGCGGCTCACCGTCCGGGCAAATCCCGAATTGAGCGAGGCCCCTGCGTCGGCCTGCATAATGTACCACATCTCGGTTTTGCCGAATGAGTTATGCCGCTCCTTTGCCAGTTGATCGTTGGGGTGTACCTGAATCGAGAGGTCGTCGTTCGCGTCGATGAACTTGACCAACAACGGAAACGTATCCCCGAATTTCTTGTAAACGTGTTTCCCCACCAGTTCACCCTTGTGTTCGCGGAGCAAATCAGTTAGGGATTGCCCGGCCAATGGCCCATCTTTCACCACCGACACGTTGCCTTCTACGCCCGATATCTCCCAGGTTTCGCCACAATTGGGCAACCGGTTGGCCGGACCCTGGGCAAAGTCTTTGCCCAGAACGGTATGTATTTTCTGGCCTCCCCAGATTTTGTCTTTGAAAATAGGCTGAAATGTAAGCGGGTAAAGCATGGTTAATGGGATGTTATGTCAGGGTTCTAACGGGTGAAAGGACGGATTTGTTAACACGAGATATCACCTTAATCCCCCATCTGATTCAAAGCGGCCCGCGCTTTATTGTCGATACTATTTTTGTATTCATGTTTTTTGTAGCTGAGGGCCTTCTTGAAAAACTGCCTGGCTACCGGTATCTGACGTTTCTTTTCGTAAATGTAACCCAATTGCAGGGCAGCCGTGGCCCCAAACGAAAGTTGTGCATCGGCACTATCGGTCAGGAAGATGGCCCGGAGAAATGGCCCGACAGACAAATCGGGGGTGTTGCGTCGCTGATGAATTCGGCCCAGGCGGTACTGGAATTCGGCGCGGTCGGGGAGGGTTGGGAACTGGGTTTCGGACCAGGGTTTAAGTACGGTGAGGGCGCGGTCGGTGAAGCCGCCATCGGTGGCTAATCGGGCTTGCATCAGCACCGTTTGGCCGGGCGTTAGACCCTTCTGGGTGTGGGCCTCGGCAAATTTCTGGGCCGCTTTGTCTGATTCTGTCACGGTGCGACCCACGTCCATAACGTGCCGAAGATAGGGAAGGGCCGTGTTTGGCTTTCCACTGAGCCAGTAAGAAAGGAACAGTTTATAATGGGCATCTTTCAGGAAATTCTGCCCCCGAAACGTCCGCAAAAACTGCCCGTAGTGCGTGATAGCCTCGGTTTCGTTGCCCTTTTGGAGGTAAATATCCCCCAGAATATTGTCGATAATGGGCATGGGGAGGTAGGCCGAACCGGTTGGTCGGTTCTTCAAAAAAGCCAGTGCTTTGTCGCCCTGCCCGTTCTTCATGTGGATGGTAGCTCCAAAAAAATGAAGCAATAAATTGTCCGGGTTCTGCGCGACTAACTGCCCCAGTTGCTTCTCGTCGGTCTCCGAAAATTTCAGCACATAAGCATGAACCAACAGCGTGATCAGTTCGGTTTCGATGCGAAAAATGGGGTCTTGTCGGGCGCGGTCGAGTTCGGCAAGGCCCTGCTTCACATCGCCCCGAAGCCCGATGATGCGCGTCACCCAGGTATAATTGTCTGGTACTGAACCAATCAGCACGTGCAACACACCGAGTGCTTTGAACGTGGGTAGAAAATTAGGGAACTCACGGGCATTTTCGGCCAGCAGTTTGCAGGCTTTAATAATGTCCCAACACGCGCTCACCTCCTGCCCGAATTTCAGTTTCACAAATGCCCCGTGGAGCCTGACCTCCGCCTGTGTCATCCGCAACCAGGGCGATTTCTGATCCAGCGTTTCCAACTGTTCGAGCCGTTGTTCCTGTAGTTTGCTTTTACGGTCGTAGCCCCGTTCATCGTCCGAAATGAGCAGCGTAATCATGTCGGCATAATCGGCGAGCCAGATTGTCAGGCCGTTGTGCGGATTTTCGCGGGCGAGTTGTTGGCGAGCATCAGCCACCCGCAGTTTCATCAGGTCGGCATAGGCCCGTTGGAGACCGGGTGTCCACCCGAAATCCTGTGCCCAGCCACTCAGGGGAAGCACCAGACAGAGCCAGAACAAAAACACCCGGCAGGGGCCGGGTGTTTGAATGCGTTTCATTGGTTTGCGGTTTATTTCGCTCCCTTACCTACTGGCTCAGGAATGCCTTCTACGTCGGCGAGAATCCGGCCACAGTGTTCACAAACGATTATTTTCTTGCGGTCTTTAATGTCGGCCTGACGTTGTGGCGGCACCACATTGTAGCAACCGCCACAGGCACCACGGCGCACCGGAACCACGCCCAAACCATTCAGGGCGTTGCCCCGAATCCGTTGGTATGACTTCAGCAAACGCTCTTCAATGGTCAGAGCCTGCTTATCGCGCTCAATTTTCAGACCCTTTTCTTCCTCCTTACTTTCGGCCAGAATTTGATCCAGCTCCTGCTTTTTCACTTTCAAGTCTTCTTTACGCTCGTTGAGGGCCGCTTGCGTTGCCTTGATTTCCTCGTCCTTAGTACGGATACGGAACGACGCTTCGTTGATGCGTTTGTCGGCCAATTCCATTTCGAGTGATTGCAACTCGATTTCTTTCGAGATGGCATCATACTCGCGGTTGTTGCGCACGTTCATCTGCTGCTCTTTGTAGCGGGCAATCAGTTTGTCGGCATCTTTTTTGGCCCCCTTGTTCCGGTTTATTTCGTCGTCCTGGGTTTTGGCCTCGTCCTGAAACTTACTGATGCGGGTTTCAAAACCGATGATCTCATCTTCCAGATCGCGTACTTCTTCGGGAAGGCTACCGCGAATCTTCACCAGTTCATCAAGCTGTGAGTCAATGGATTGTAATTTGAGAAGAGCATCAAGCTTTTGCGCAATCGTTAGTTCCATGTTGTTATTGTAAAATGGATAATGAGCAGTGTACAATGTAATACGCTAATCATTAAAGAAGTAGTTCACCGGATTGGTGATAGTTTCAGACGAAATTATCGCAAAAGTAGAAAAATTTTCCAGCAAATACTTTTGAATTAAGTCTTTCGTGAATACCTCACTCTCATAATGACCAATATCACAAATGGTTAGGCGATTGTCGGCATCAAAAAATTCGTGGTACTTATAGTCGGCTGTCACAAACACGTCGGCTCCGGCCCGCAC
>JAJAYX010000409.1 GCA_026785985.1 Rudanella sp.
ATAACCTGTTTTGTCCTCATATCTTACGTGTGCAAATGGCCCTCATTTGCACATCATTTGCACATAAAAGTACGATAGACAACCATAATTAACAAGAACTAACCATAAATTAAATTCATAAGTACTCTGTTTATCAGTAAGTTATAAGAACAACAAAAACTAACGAAAAGGGTAAAAATATGACTTGTAATCAGTAGGTCGTTGGTTCGATCCCGACTGGAGGCTCAAGAAACAAAAAACCGCCCAAAGATTGGGCGGTTTTTTGTTTGCACACCAATCTTTAGAGAAAAGTTTTTTAGACTGACACGTTACCTTTCAAGAAATACTGGAAAATATTTGGAATTTTCAACCTATTCTTAGTCAGATAGTTATGCAACATTTTGCCAATGGTGAATAAATTAAAGGTGTCTTTCTGTACCTTGTAAATCCGTTTAACCCAAGCCCGCCTAACAGCCAAAATTGTCCCTAAACCGACTAACCGCAGGTACGCTAACCCACAAATAATCAACAGACAGTCTATCTTTTCAGGATCAGGCAGTTTGGATTGATGCAAATGAAACCCTTTACTTATTAGAGTATTTCAAATAGCCGCTATGATACTATCGGGCGGCTATTTCCCCAAATAAATACTCCACAATAAACGTGTCAGTCTGAAAATCCTCCTGACCCTCCTATTTGGCTTACCTCGCCAATAAACGCAATAAATAGCAAAATCAACCTGCATCATTTTCAATCCACTCCAACTAATTTTGGGGAAATTATGATTTTATTCCATTGGTTATCCCGACTATCGTTTTCGTGGCTCTACGCCCTATCAGACGTACTGTATGTAGTTTTGTTACACATAGTCCGGTATCGTCGGCGGGTGGTGGTTGAGAATCTGACCACGGCTTTCCCCGAAAAATCGCCCTCTGCCATAAAATACCTCGCCCGTGGGTTCTACCGCAATCTGACCGATTTGATTGTGGAGACGATTAAACTCCCGTCGCTTTCGGCGGAGGAGTTGCTTCATCACGTTCGGTTTCAGAACCCCACGCTCATCAACAGCCGCATTGGAGCCGGGGAGCCGGTCATTATCCTGGCTTCGCATCAGGCCAATTGGGAGTGGCTTCCCGCGTCGGCCCAACTTAATGGCATCACCGCCGACAGTGTCTATAAACAATTGTCAAGTCCGTTTTTTGAGACCCTGATGCGCGAAATCAGGGCCACCCACGGCGTTAATCCAGTGCCGATGCACAAACTCATGCGCGATGTGGCCGTGCGCCGAAACGTGCCTCGTGCCATTGCTCTGGTGGCCGATCAGATTCCAAGTTCGCCCGAAGTAGCCTATTGGTTGCCCTTTCTAAATCGCGAAACTGCCTTTTACCCTGGTCCCGAAAAACTGGCCCGCTCCCTGAAAGTGCCCGTTTTTTATGTCGAAATGGTGCGTATCCGCCGGAGTTATTACGACGTGATTCTCCACCAACTCGCCGAGCCGCCTTATACCAACCTCCCCGACGAAGCGATTTTAGCCAGTTATCGCGACCACCTCGAACGCAGCATCCGGGCCAACCCCTCCGATTGGCTCTGGTCGCACAAACGCTGGAAACACAAGCGGGAGGAGTATGTGGGAAGAGGTAAACAGAAGTAACAAAGGCAACGCGGCCTAATAAACACACATATGTGTGTTTATTAGGCCGTTCATCACAAATCAATAAGGTTGTAAATCAAGTTGACGGAATAGGGGTTTGGATAAAAGTAAGTATCAACCTCAAATTACCGAATGCAACCTACTTTACGCTCACGTTTTGTCTTCCGGCTTTCTCTTGTTTTCCTGATTCCTCTGAGCGGGTTTGGGCAAACAGGTTATACCATTACCGGGCGTGTGACAGAAGCAGGGAACGGGGCAGGCATTCCTTTTGCATCGGTCTCTATTAAAGGCCGCACAGCCGGAACAACGGCCGATGCCGATGGGCGTTTTCAGATCCGAACCACCCAATCCGGCGATTCGCTGCTGGTAACGAGCCTGGGGTTCCACACTAAAGCGGCTGCTCTGACCCGCGAACCCATCCAAACCATCGACATGGCGCTGGAGTCTGCTGATAACCGCTTGCAGGAAGTGCGGGTATATGGCAAAGGGGGCGACCCGGCTTATCGCGTTTTGCGGGCGGCTCTTCCCCGCCGGAGCGAGTTTAACCCGGAGCGACTGAGTGCGTTTCAGTATGAGAGCTATACGAAAGTTGAAGCCTATATTAACAACGTAAAGAAAAAGCCCCGCACCAAACGAAATGGTGAAACCGTGCCAGGCCGACAGGGGCCAATTGGGCGGGTGTTAGGTCGCCTTCCCGCCATCACCGACGAAAACGGTGAACCCGCCGTGCCGGTATTCATCACCGAAAACCACTCCGAATACTACCAGCGAAACCAGCCCGACCGCACTAAAGAAAAGGTGCTGAAAACGCAGGTGAAAGCCGTGGGTATTCAGGAAGGGGGTTTGCTGTCGCAGTTCACGGGGGCTTCGTTTCAGCAGTATAATTTCTACCAGAACTACGTTCGGGTACTTCGCAAAGATATTCCCTCGCCACTTGGCGAAGCATGGGAATCAGTCTATAAGGTGCAGATGATCGACACGGTGGCAGTGGGAAACCTGATGTGCTACCAGATTGATTTTGAGCCTAAACGCGCTGTCGATGTGGCTTTCTCGGGTACGGCCTGGCTCGATACGACCCGGCTGGGGTTGGTGCAAATCGAAACGCGCATTGACCGGCGGGCCAACATCAATTTTATCCAGGAAATCAGAGTCGATCAGGAGTGGGAAACCATGCCGGGTGGGGCGCGGTTGCCGCTCCGCACCGAAGTTAGAATCGACACCGACGAACTATCTCCCGGCACACCCGGTGCGTTGGTACGTTTTTTTGCCACCGCCCGTAACGTGGTGGTGAACCAACCCCAACCCCTGAACTTCTATAGTCCCACCCTCGAACTGGCCGACGATTACCGCGACGTGCCAAAAGGCTACTGGGAATCAGCCCGGCCCGACTCGCTGTCGGCTGATGAACTGCGGGCATTGCGCGTGGTGGACTCCGTGCGGAATGTGCCGATTGTCAAGTTCACTGGTGAAACGATCCGGCTGGTTGCCAATGGTTATCAGCCCATCGGTAAAGTCAATGTTGACATTGGCCCACTGCTTTACACCTACGCCAACAACAACATCGAGGGCAACCGGTTTCGGGTAGGCCTGCGCACCAACAGCTACTTTAGCCGTCGGTGGACTTTGACGGGTTATCTGGCCTATGGCACCCGCGACGGGCAATTTAAATACGGAATCGGGGCTGATTATATCGTGAAACGCAAGCCCTGGACGGTGGTTGGATTCCGCCACAGTTACGACATCGAACGGCTGGGTGTATCGACCGAGAACACCGGTACCAACTATTTATTCCTGGCGTTTTCGCGCTTTGGCACGTTGCAGAGGCCCTATTTGCAGGAGCAGACATACGCCTATATCCGGCGCGAATTAGGCAAGGGGTTCACCCAAACAGTGGGCCTTCGGAGTCGGTCGTTCAATCCGCTGTATCCGTTTGCCTACTACACAAACGCCGACAACCCAGCCGATGGTGGGATTCGCAGTCGGTTCAAAACCGCCGAGATGATACTGGAAACGCGCTTTGCTCCCGACGAGGTGATTGTGCAAAGCGACAACGAACGACTGAGTTTCGGCACGACCCGCAAGCCGGAAATCACGTTTCGCTACACGCTCGGACTTCGCGATGGAAGCAACAATACGGTATCTCCCTATCAGAAATTCACGCTCGAAATGAGGCATTCGTTTCGATTGGGCATGTTGGGCCGGACGAGTTACACGCTCGGAGCGGGCCTGATTCCGTCGTCGGTGCCGTACCCGCTGCTGTTTATTCCGCTGGGCAATCAGACTTCGTTTTGGGTCTATAACGCCTACAACCTGATGAATTTCTTTGAGTTCGCGACCGACCGCTATGCATCGATCCACGTTGAACACAATTTCGAGGGGTTGTTTTTCAACCGGATTCCGGCCATCCGACGGCTCAAATGGCGCACCCTCGTCACGGGTCGCATTATGGCCGGGGGCATCCGCGCCGACAATGCCCGCCTAACCGCTTCCACCAACGATTTGGGGCAAAGAGTGGTCAGCTTCCGTTCGCTGGGGCGGGTGCCGTATATTGAGGTTGGCTACGGTATTGACAATATCTTCAAATTTCTCCGCGTGGATGCCACGCACCGACTGACTTATCGGGATAATCCCGGTGCCACACCATTTGCCGTTAAGGTTTCAGCCTGGGTAGGGTTATGAGATTTTGGTGGTCTTTGGCTCCAGTAAGTTGCCAGCAATGAGCCGGTTGTGTTCATGATGGGTCAGAACAACGCGGGCGCTAAACCGACAGTAGCCACCTTGCCCATCTGAACGGCCAGACCCGAGGCCAGCCCTCCATTCTGAAGGCCCACTTCAATGGCGATGGTACGGCAACTCTGTTCATCGAGGCCAAAGAGCCGCCCTGTCCAGTAACCGAGGGTGAAGCCGGAGAGGTTGTGAATAAGTACGACCAAGGCCAATGTCCAGCCAACTGTGAGCAAACTGTCGCGACCAGCAGCCGTGATAATAGCCACGATCAGGACAATACCTCCCATCGAAATAAGCGGCATTATTTTGTTGATGACTACGGCTGATTTTCGGAATACACGGTTGAGAATCAGGCCAACGGCCACGGGCAGGATAACAATCTGAACGATCTCGAACATCATTTTCAGGAAGGTGATCTCGATGAACTGACCGGCCAGCAGAGTCATCAGTGCGGGCATCACAAACGGAGCCAACAGGGTCGAAATGGTGGTGACAGTGATGGACAGCGGCACGTTCGCTTTAGCCACAAAGCAAATTACGTTGGAGGCCAGTCCGCTTGGGGAACACCCGATCAGCACCACGCCAGCCGCAATTTCGGGGGGGAAATCAAACGAGTTGGCCAGCGTGAAACCTAACAGTGGCATAATGATGAAATGGCAAACCACTCCGATCAATACGGCTTTAGGTTGCTTTATAACACCCTCAAAA
>JAJAYX010000410.1 GCA_026785985.1 Rudanella sp.
CCCCGGTGTGCTGTTCCTCACCGGCGACCGGCACCACACAATTATGCACAAACTGGAGCGACCCGGCACCTATCCGCTCTACGACCTGACAGTTTCGCCCCTGACTTCCGGCCCCGCCAAAGCCCGCGACGAAGAGTTGCAACAGGCCACCTACGCAGAAGGGACGTATTTGTCGGAGCGCAACTTCGGCATCCTGAGCGTGAGCGGCCCCCTCCGCGACCGGACGCTGAACATCAAAGTCTATGATCAAAAAGGGGCCGAAAAATGGAGCCGGGATATTAAAGCTTCGGAGTTGAAGTGAGTGATGTGCGACGAGTGACAAATACTTCGTGCATTAGCAAACTCATCCTGATCTCTCATCGCTCCCTTTTCCAAACCATTGTTCCTGAATCGGGTTATAAAGGTGGTATCAGACCTGATGCCACCTTTTTTTGTGGATAACCACACTCAACGCTATTTCTTATGAAATTCTATAAAACCCTCGGTTTAGCCACGGCAGGGGTTGCCTGGCTAGCCACTTCGTCCATTGCCCAGCGAATAAATACGAACCCAACGGCGGTTCCCAATACGGTTAGTACCCCCACGTTTTCGCCCGATACGCTGCGGCCCTCACGCGATAAGATCCTTAACGACGAAACAGCCGGACAGGACGATGCTGACCGCAAAAAAAGGCGCGACCGCAAGCGGACAATGCGCCGAAACAATCGTTCGGATGGAAACTCCCGCATGACTCGCAATAGCAACACGTCCACTGTCAGTAACGTACCATCTTCACCAAATTCGAGTCGTCAGAATGATGCCTATCGGCAGGGGTCAGCAAGCAGCGGTACTATAAACAATAACAGTAACACAACCAATGCTAACAGTAGCAACGTGATGACGGCCCCCACGGGCGTTGGATCAAACCCCGGCGCGACGGGAGCAGCGGGCGATGTTCGGCCAGGCACCACGGCAACGGGAAATACCCTGCCAACATCCACAGCAGGCAATCCATCGGGCGCGGCTGCCACACCTAATCTGAACAGATCGGCCGCTACGGGTACGGGCGACGCCGTTTCAGGAGCCTCGGATGCACCTATTACGAACCCCTCGTTCCGGACACGAAGTACCACCCTTGCTGATTTCGTGGCATCGCAACCCGACTATTCGACCTTGCAGAATGCTCTACAGTCAGCAGATTTAGTCAATACCTTGAAGGAAGGTCAGGCCTATACCTTGTTTGCTCCTTCTAACGCGGCTTTCAAAAGACTGCCAGCCGCCACCCAGAACGTTTTGCTGGAGGGTCAAAATAAAGAATCGTTGAAAAAACTACTGACCTATCATGTTGTTCAGGGAACAGTGGATGCCAGGGAATTGACGAAGCAGATTAATGCCGGAAAAGGAAAAGCCCAGTTGAAAACCCTGAATGGTGGTCTGTTGACAGCTAAGGTTGGTGCCGACAATCGAGTCATGATTACCGACGAGCAAGGTAACTCAGCCTATGTTGATACCCCCGATCAGATTCAAACTAACGGGGTGATTCATGGCATCGACAACGTACTGATGCCCAAAGTAAACAGCCTTGTTTTCAAGTAACAGCAGGCGAGTTCAATACCCCTGATGCACTATTGTAGGGAATATATAGTGCATTAGGGTATAATCGTTTATATTTGGCCGGTCATGCTGGTCGAATCAATTAGTTTCAACGAACTATTTTTCATTCACCGTCATGTATGATCTCACGTTTACGCATAGTTATCGGAACCCTGGAATCATTTTACCTTTCCATTTAAGTCGTTGAAACGTACACAACCTTTTGTCTCTGAGGCCGTCCTGATCGAGAAGTTAAGCCATCGCGATCAGCAGGCTTTTCATTGGCTGTACGACCAATATTCCCCGGCTCTTTTCGGGGTCATTCGTAAAAATGTACACGACGAGGAACAGGAACGAGATCTTATACAGGATTCTTTCATAAAGATCTGGAACAATCTGGATGGCTACGATGCCTCGAAGGGGCGTTTATTTACGTGGTTGCTCAATATAGCACGAAATACAGCCATTGACAGCCTCCGGGCTGCCAAAGCCAGCAGCCGACCAAATCCGGCCAATGCAATCCCTACTGACGCAGATAACGTATTTATTGTTGATAGTCAGCATCAGACCGATCCATTGAATATCGAACACATCGGAATGAAAGAGGTTGTGGGCCAATTGCGCCCCGAACGAAAAATGCTGATCGACCTGGTGTATTTCAGCGGCTATACTCATGAGGAAGCCGCCGAAGTATTGAATCTGCCTTTGGGTACAGTGAAAACCCGCATCCGGTCGGCATTGCAAGAATTGAAACAGTACTTTTCCCGTTGAGCAAGGTCAATCTGCTCAAACCGGGCAGATAACATGCATACAACAAATCGCCATAAATGTGTTGAATCAAGTAGTAAACCACCAAAACAGGACAACTCAACAGGTAGTGATAAAATTAGTCATACATCATCCTGTGAGGACATTGGCATTATGGACATAAACGAGTACATAGCATCGGGAACGTTAGAACTTTACGCTTTGGGTGCTGCTGATGATCAGGAGCGTCGGGAAGTAGAGTGTCTATCGTCGATCTACCCTGAAATAAAACAGGAGCAGAATCGGCTGACAGTGGCTATGGAAAATTATGCCCTGACCTATAGTGCTGAACCGCCAGCCGATCTGAAAGCCCAAATCATGGCTCAGTTGTCCTTTGGCGACCCTCAACCTGAGCCAGCCATGATGCCGGTGCCGGTCTCAAAACCTGTCTATAATTTTACGTGGATTGCGGCTGCCTCTGTTGGCCTTGTTCTGTTAGCCTTTGCTTTGTTCCTGGTTAATCAGCTTCGCGAAAGTCAAAAAGTACAATTAGCACTTCGTTCTACGAACACCGGTTTGCAGGACGAGATCAAGCAACTTCGCGACCGGCAATTAAGCTCCGATGCCGTTTTGACCCTGCTCAAACAACCCGGCACACGCCTTATTCCGGTAATAGGCAACGAAAAAGCACCCGGCGCTAAATTAGCTGTCTATTGGAACGCCAACCTAAAACAGGTAGCGGTGGAAGTTAGCGGTATGCCCAAACTAGCCGACGATCAGCAGTATCAGCTTTGGTCGCTGGTGGATGGCAAACCAATTGATGCCGGGGTTTTTGAGAATCTGCCCACCACCGGACAAATTCAGCGAATGAACCGTGCCATTGGTGCCGCCGATGCCTTCGCCGTCACCATCGAACGCCGGGGTGGTAGTCCCACTCCTACTCTCACTGCCCTCGTCGCTGTAGGGAATGTGTAATGTCAATTCTGTCAAAAAAACAAACCAGTTTTCGGTTATTTGCGTTTATATAGTATGAACCGAACAACCCTATTATTCACCATAGCTGCCCTGATAATCAGCGCGGTACTCTTTATAGCTTTTCGTCCTAAAATGACAAAGGCTATGACTCCAGTCGCCCAAACTGCCGACGAAAAACCACCGGGTGGTCGGCGGGTGGTGAAGACAAATGCGGAATGGAAAAAAATCCTGAAGCCCGACCAATTTTATGTACTTCGCGAGAAAGGCACAGAACGGGCAGGCAGTAGTTCGCTGAACGATATTCATGAGGATGGTACGTTTGTTTGTGCCGCCTGCAAGAATCCGTTGTTCGACTATAAAGCTAAGTTTGAGTCGGGTACGGGATGGCCAAGTTTCTTCCAGCCTATTGCTAAAAACGCAGTGAAGGCAGCGAAAGATGGTGCTTTTGGCATGGTTCGCACCGAAATCATGTGCAGCGTTTGTGATGGACATCTCGGCCATGTTTTCGATGATGGCCCCAAACCAACCGGTTTGCGGTATTGCATGAATGGCACCGCCATGCAGTTTGTAAAGAACTAATTTCGACGGCCTATAAAAGCCAAAAAACACTAAGCCGGGCCAGACACCCGGCTTTTTTCATATCGGTGGGGCGGTTTTTCCGTTATATTTGCAATCCACAGACCAGACAATAAACTGATGTGGATTAAGGTTTCTCCCTTGCGCATCCCCGGCC
>JAJAYX010000411.1 GCA_026785985.1 Rudanella sp.
CCAGCCGCCCTCACCCTCACCTACTAATTTTTCCTGCTTGGTTTGTTTGGACTGGGTGTCGGCCTGCCCATTCTGCAAACGGCCGCCAATCCATACATCACGGTATTGGGGGCCAAAGAGCGGGCGGCTCAACGCATCAGCATTATGGGTATCTGCAACAAAGCCGCCGGGATTCTGGCCCCATTGCTGTTTGCCGCCGTCGTTCTGCGGGCCACCGATACCGACCTGTTCAGTCAGTTGCCGGGCATGACACCGTCCGAAAAATCGTTGGCTCTGGATGCCCTCGTCCGGCGGGTGATTGTACCCTATTCGGTGATTGGTTGTGTGCTGATCGGGTTGGGGTTACTGGTGCGGTTTTCGCCCCTGCCCGAAATTAATACCGAACACGAAACCGACGAGGTGGCGGCTGCTAATGTCGGCAAAACGTCGGTGTTTCAGTTTCCGCATTTGGTGTTGGGCGCGTTGGCAATTTTTCTGCACGTGGGTACGCAGGTGGTTGCCATCGACACCATTATCGGCTATGCCGGGTCGATGGGAATTTCGCTGCTGGAAGCCAAAGTATTTCCGTCCTACACCCTGTTTGCCACCATCTGCGGCTATATTCTGGGGATTAGTCTCATTCCGAAACGCATCAGTCAGGTGACCGTTTTTCGGCTCTGCACCCTGCTCGGACTGACATTTACACTGCTCATTATTTTCGCCAGCGGACCCGTATCGTTCCTGGGCCACCGCGCCGATTTATCGATTTGGTTTGTGGTGCTGCTGGGGCTGGCCAACTCCCTGGTTTGGGCGGGCATCTGGCCGCTGGCACTCGATGGGCTGGGGCGTTTCACCAAAATTGGCGCGGCTCTGCTGATTATGGGCCTCAGCGGAAACGCCATTCTGCCGCTGGTGTATGGCTATTTTGCCGATCATTATGGTCTTCGTCATGCCTATTGGGTGCTTTTTCCCTGCTACTTCTACCTGGCTTATTACGCTTTTTATGGCCACCGCATTCGCCAATGGCGTTTATTTACGGCTCAAAAATCACCCGCTCATGAACCGCAATGGCACCGCACC
The DNA here is from genome assembly GCA_026785985.1 of Rudanella sp. Taxonomy (GTDB): domain Bacteria; phylum Bacteroidota; class Bacteroidia; order Cytophagales; family Spirosomataceae; genus Rudanella. The sequence goes on from JAJAYX010000411.1 coordinate 1,060, forward strand.
ACCACGCCTTAAAATCATTAATGGCCGGGTGCTAACCCCGTATCGGCTGATCCCGAACGGAACGATTTTGATTACGGGATCGACCATTACGGAAGTGAGCGACCGCGACATCGACGCGCCCGATGCCGTGGTGCTGGATGCCGACGGGGCCTACGTGTCGCCCGGTTTTATCGACATTCATGTGCATGGCGGGGGTGGCCACGATTTTATGGATGGCACCGAAACCGCGTTTCTCCAGATTGCCCAAACCCACGCCCGCTACGGAACCACAGCGATGGTGCCCACAACCCTGACCAGCAGCCTTAACCAACTCTACGAAACGCTGGCGGTTTATGAACAGGCTACCCTCAAAAATACCACCGGTGCGCGTTTCCTGGGTATGCACCTCGAAGGGCCTTATTTTGCCATGAATCAGTGCGGAGCGCAGAACCCCCGCTACATCCGCGACCCCAACCCCGACGAATATCGGGAAGTACTGAATCGTTCGTCGGCCATTGCCCGCTGGAGTGCCGCCCCCGAACGGCCCGGCGCATTGGCCTTCGGCGATTACCTGCGCTCGAAAGGAGTGCTGGCCGCCATTGCGCACACCGATGCTGTTTATGACGAGGTGCTGGCTGCTGTTCAACACGGTTACAGTCTGGCAACCCATCTGTACAGCGGCATGTCGGGGGTTACGCGCCGAGATGGATTTCGGTATGCCGGCGTCGTGGAGAGTGCTTATCTACTCGATGAACTGGATGTGGAACTGATTGCTGATGGTATTCATTTACCGGCTCCGCTATTGAAACTAGCCTACAAAATCAAAGGGGCCGACCGAACCGTGCTGATTACTGATGCCATGCGGGCAGCGGGTATGCCGCCGGGCAAAAGCATATTGGGAAATCTGCATGATGGCATTGACGTAATTGTGGAGGATGGCGTGGCCAAAATGCCGGATCGTCAGGCGTTTGCGGGCAGCGTAGCCACCACAGATCGGCTGGTGCGGAACATGGTCACGATGGCCGATATTCCGTTGCCCGAAGCCGTTCGGATGATGAGCAGCACCCCGGCGCGGGTGATGGGGGTTGGCAACCGAAAAGGGGAACTGAGGGCGGGAAAAGATGCCGACATTATCTTTTTCGATGAGGCCATCGCCGTTCAGTTGACGATGGTTGAAGGCCGAATTGTGTTTCAGCAAAACAAAGCCCTCATTTTAGCATAAAATTCTAACTGTCAATTAATTAGTATGATTACGCCCTCAACTACCAGCCGCCTGATCGTTCGGCAATTCGATAATCGAACCCAACTGGGCGAAGCAGCCGCCGGGGCAGTGGCCAACCGGATGCGGGCTTTGCTGGCTCAACAGGACACCATCAACATGATTTTTGCGGCTGCCCCCTCGCAACAGGAATTTCTGACCGGATTGTGCAGTCAGCCCGATCTCGACTGGGGCCGGGTGAATGCATTCCACATGGATGAGTATGTTCAGTTGCCCCACAATGCCCCCCAACGATTCGGTAACTTCCTGAAAATAAGACTGTTTGATCGGGTTTCGTTTCGCACGATCAATTATCTGGACGGAAACAGGCTCGATTCTGCCGAAGAATGCGCCCGATATGGTCGACTGCTCCACCAAAATCCGGTCGATATTGTGTGCATGGGTATCGGCGAAAACTGCCACATTGCCTTCAACGACCCGCACGTGGCCGATTTCAACGACCCGGTGCCCGTTAAAGTGGTCGATCTGGACATGGCCTGCCGACAGCAACAGGTGAATGATGGCTGCTTTGATAGGCTGGAAGAAGTACCCACCCACGCCCTCACCCTCACGATTCCGGCCCTGATGCAGGTTCCTCATGTGTTCTGCATGGTGCCGGGCCGCAACAAAGCTCCGGCGGTTTTTCATACCCTGAACACAGCCGTGAGCGAAACCTATCCGTCCACTATTCTTCGCTGGCACAACAACGCTATCTTGTTTATAGACAGCGATAGTGCCGGACAGTTGGCCCCGATAAAGCCCATTGACCACTAATCCCCAATTCGGCGCATTCAACATTTTTTGGCATCGCCGATGCCTATTTGGCGCGTATGTTTGTTAGATAGATAGTCTCTTCTACTACTAGATAATTCATACATGCGTCAGTTTCTTAAATATGTTTTAGCCACCCTCGTCGGACTCTTTATCTTCGGCTTTGTCGGCTTTCTGCTCCTGGTCGGTGTCAGCGCGGCCTTTTCGTCGGGCGACAAAACCGTGGTGAAATCGAACTCGGTTCTGCGGCTCAACCTCGACAACCCCATCCGCGAACAGAGTGTCGATAACCCGTTCAAAGCGTTTGAACCCCTCAACTCCGATGGCGACGTGATTGGGCTGATCGAGATTCGCGAGGCCCTGAAAAAGGCAAAGGACGACGACAACATCAAAGGCATTTACCTCGAATCGCAGTATCCGCAAGCGGGTTGGGCCACCATCGAAGAGGTACGTAACGCCCTGCTCGACTTCAAAAAGTCGAAGAAGTTTGTCTATTCCTACAACGAGGTGATGACTGAAAAAGGCTATTACTTAGCCTCAGTTGCCGATAAAATTTACGTAAATCCGGCGGGTGGCCTCGAATGGAATGGTCTCGATGCCGAGCTGTCGTTTTTCAAAGGCACCCTCGACAAACTGGGGATCAAGCCGGAAATTTTCAAAGCGGGCGACTTCAAAAGTGCGGTGGAACCCTTCATCCGCGAGAACATGAGTGAGCCTAGTCGCCTGCAGGTGAAGTCGTTTTTGGGGTCTATCAACAATCATATGGTGTTGAACATCGCCCAAAGCCGGGGTCTTCGCGCCGATTCGCTGCAACGCTACGCCGATAACCTGAGCATTCAAACGCCCGAAGATGCGCTGAACCGTAAACTGATCTCGAACATTGGGTATCAGGACGAGGTCGAAAGTCTGATAAAGAAAGAGCTGAACATCGCCGATAAAAAGAAGATCGACTACATTTCCCTCGGTAAATACAGCGATGCCGAATCGACCGACAACGACGAGAATAGCAGCAAAAACCGCATTGCCGTGATCATTGCTTCCGGCAACATTAACTCCGGCAAAAGCGATGACAACAGCATTGGCTCGGAGACGGTGGCCGAAGAAATTCGCAAGGCCCGTTTAGATGAGAAAGTGAAAGCCATTGTGCTCCGGGTAAACTCGGGCGGGGGCAGTGCGCTGGCTTCCGACGTGATGCAGCGCGAGGTTGATCTGGCCCGCAAGGTGAAGCCCGTTATTGGGTCTATGTCCGACTATGCCGCTTCGGGTGGCTATTATATGCTGATGGGTTGCACCAAAATCATGGCTCAACCCAACACCATTACCGGTTCAATCGGGGTGTTTTCGCTGCTGTTCAATACCGAAAATTTCTTTAAAGACAAACTCGGCGTAACCTACGACCGCGTTCTGACCAACACCAACGCCGATTTCCCATCGGTGACGCACGAGATGTCGCCGTTTCAGAAACAAACCCTGCAACGCAGCACCGAGCGCATTTACCGGGTATTCACGGGTAAAGTGGCAGCGGGCCGTAAACTCCCTATCGACAAGGTGCTGGCCATTGCATCGGGACGGGTCTGGACGGGTGCGCAGGCTAAAGAAAACGGTTTGGTCGATGAATTGGGCGGGCTTGACGATGCAATTAAACTGGCGGCTAAAACGGCCAAACTAGACAATGGTGACTATAAAGTGAAGTATCCGCGTCAAAAGCAGTTTTTTGAGAAGTTTATTAGCTCCATGAGTGGCAGCGAAGAATCGCGGATGCAGGCTCAGATGGGCAACCTTGCTCCTGACGTGAAATACCTCCAGAAACTCAAAACCATGGAAGCCGTTCAGGCCCGGTTGCCGTACGAGATGCAAAATCGATAATAA
>JAJAYX010000412.1 GCA_026785985.1 Rudanella sp.
CCGGCAGAGACAGCCAAAGTATGATAAAGAAAGGAGTAAATCTCGTCATCTGGTATGAGTGGCGTAAGGCTGGTCAGTTGGGTTTTTCGGCTTGTTGTAGCAGCGTAACGATGGCGCGGTGACCGTTATCGCGGGCGCGGTCAATAGCCCGAAACCCGTCGTTGTCGCGGTAATACACGTCAGCTTTTTTGGATAGCAACCGGTTTACTTCTGCCGTGTTGCCATCCCAGGCGGCTCTGAGCAGTTCGCGGCCCAGTTTACCGGTGCTGGTTTCGATAGGTTTGTCGGGTTGGGTAGCTACCGTTTTGCCGGTTTTGAGCGCGGTTAATGTGCCGGTTAGCTGGCGGGCTTCGGCGAGTTGGGCAGGCGTTTTTCCAGCGTTATCCTGAATGGTTCGGCTGGCTCCGGCCCGCACCAGGGCCGCCACAATGGGGTCGTAGCCCATCTCGGCAGCATAGTGCAACGGCGTTCGTCCGGTATTGTCCACGGCGTTCAGGTCAGCTTTCTCGTCAATTAGAACTTGTACTACGGCATCGGTGGCGTTCAGCCCGTCGGTGAAGTGTGAGTAGCCCTGCCAGGCAGCCCAGTGCAACGGTGTTCTGCCGGCTTCGTCGCGAGCTTCGAGGACACTCCCGGCCCGGATTAAATCGCGGATGCGGTTGAGCGATTCGCTCTCCTGCTGCCGCCAGGCCGAGTGGGCGTTGGCCACGGCTGCGTGGAGGGGTGTCCAGCCGTCGCGGGTGCGGGCGTTTACGTTAGGGTGTTTGTCCATGACGAGCCGGAATAGGTCGTATTTCGAGCGTTTCGGCCCCGCACCGGTGTGGTCGATGTTACCCACAAACGTACCGGCGGCCATATGCAGGGGTGTCCAGCCGTCGTTGGCCGGGCGGTTGACATCGGCCCCGGCAGCGAGCAGGGTTTCTACGGCTTCGTAGTTACCACCAAGCAGGGCCGAGTGCAGGGCGGTCCAGCCGTTGGCAATAGTCGCGTTAACGTTGCCTTTGCTGATTTCGGCCCGGAGCGCGGTCATGTTATAGCGTTCCGATACGCGGTTGACGGCCCAGCCCGGCCCCTCGTCGGGTTTGGTAAATGTCCCGATTTTGCCCTTTATTTTTGATTGATACGCCACCGGCCACTCACTGCGCCGGGCGATCGGGTTACCCTTGCCCTGCCCCAAAAGTGTAACGATGCTGCGTGGAGACAACAGGAGCGTTTTCTGATTTATTCGGAAGTTTCCCACCAAAACACAGCCTTCTTTTTCGATCGAGCGAAACACCTGATACGTCGTGGGCTGACTATTACCCTCTACAGAAACTTGTACGGTCTGCGCCGTGTCACTTCGGTTAATTAGCACCATCGTGAGCGTACCGTCGGCATCGTGCCGGAAGGCCGATGCCAGCACATCGGGACTGGACGAGCGGCTTTCTACCCGCACGGCACCGGGCCGGACGTAGCGGTAGAACTGTTTGGCGGCAAAATACTTGGGCGACTTTCGGGTGCTGTCCATGAGGGCATAGACACTGTGCGGTTCGGCAATTTGCCAGTACAGCCACGCGCTCATGCTACCGCCCACGAGGTAATCGTGCATGTCGTTCGCCATTTTCATGGCTCCCGCCCAGGTTTGGTCGTGGCCGGAGGTTTCGGTCATCCAGGTTTGCCGTCCGTACTGCTTTGTTGCTTCGTACCACTTCGACACCCCCGAAAACTCCTCCTGTCGGTGGGTGGCAAAGTGACCCGGAAAAGTCCGGGTTTCGGGGTCCTGCATGGTAGGGCCGATGCTGTTGAGCATCCGGTTGGCAAACATCATGTCTTCGGGCAGGTGAATCTGCGTAGTAATGCCCTCGCGCCTGAACTTCCGCATCAATGCCCGCACGGCTTCGCGTACCTGCTGCGGGTTGTAAATGCACGACTTATAAGGCTCAATAAACAGCAACTCATTCTGGATACTGATGGAGCCGATGTCGATACCCCAATTCTGTTTGGCAGCAATAATGAACGCAGCCATGTTTTCGGCGTATTCGTCGTACATATCGGCCCGCAGATGACCACCCTGCACGGTGGCCCGGTGCGTTTTGGTGAATTCCGGGGGCGACCACGTAGCGGCAATGAACCGCGTAACACCCCGCTTTTTGAGGGCCTGGGCAAACCGCATCCGCCGTTCCATGAAATGCATGTTAAAGTTTTTCCACTCGAAATGGTTCGGGTCGTCGTCGTCGTTGACCGCTTCGAGTTCCTGCGGAATTGACATCCGCAGCATCGTCAGGCCGAGGTCATCCACAATCCGGTCGTAGAGCGACGAATCGGCGTAGAATGCAGGCGCGTCGGTGAAGTCGATGATGCACGAGCCGAACCCCTCGATGGTCTGATGCCTCTGCGCTGGCTGGACGGAAATCCGTATGGCCTGACCCAGCACTACCCCGGTTAGCTGCCCGAGCAGGATAGCAAAAGTAATGGTACAGATGCGCATGGTTTTGCTGGATTATGGAGAGCCGTGTCTCCAAAAGAAGCACATTTTGGGGTATCCTACCCACGCCTACCCACCCAGACCCACCCAGATAGTCTTTTTGGCTTTATGTTATTTGTGACCAAAATACTATTTAACGAAAAAATTATGCTGTTGAATCACTACGTATTTCGATTAGTGC
>JAJAYX010000413.1 GCA_026785985.1 Rudanella sp.
GCGTCGGGGTGGCCCTGAAACAACACCGTGCCTTTGTTCACGATGGCCATGTCGCGGCAGAGTTCCTGCACGTCTTCCACAATGTGGGTGGATAGAATAATGATCCGGTCTTCGCCCAGTTCACCCAGTAGGTTCAGGAACCGGTTGCGTTCGCCGGGGTCGAGGCCCGCCGTGGGTTCGTCCACGATAATCAGGTTGGGGTTAGCCAGCAAAGCCTGTGCAATGCCAAAGCGTTGTTTCATGCCGCCTGAGTAGCCCCCTAGATTTTTGGTCCGAACGTTGTAGAGATTGGTTTTGTGGAGCAGCGCCGATACGGTTTCTTTTCGTTCGCGGCTGTTGGTGATTCCCTTCAGTACGGCCAGATGGTCGAGGAGGGTTTCGGCGGCAATGCGCGGATACACCCCAAACTCCTGGGGCAGATAACCCAGCCGTTGCCGGAGCGAGTCGGGTTGGGCAAACACGTCGATAGTGCCAAATGGCCCGCCGAAGGTGATGGAGCCACTATCGGCTTCCTGCAAGGTGGCAATGGTGCGCATCAGGCTCGACTTGCCCGCGCCGTTAGGGCCAAGCAGCCCAAACAATCCCGCGCCCATCGTCAGCGAAATGTCATTGAGGGCCTTTACCCCGTTACTGTACGTTTTGTTTAGGTTGGTAATCGTCAGGTTCATGCAAGCAGCGTTAGGTGTTACGCGGCCAAAAGTCGGGGAAACACCTTTCGTTTGCAACTAACTTCTTTGAATAGGGGCAATGGCGGGACAAAACCCCCGTAGGATGGGATAAACGGAGACACCGATGGTATCAGCATCGGTCTTTCCAGCGGGCTTTCATTTGTTCACGCTGTTCGGGCGTGAGGGTTTGCCAGCGTTCGGTCATTTTCTCTTTCCAGTGTTGCTGGCGGGGGCCACCCCGCTGCCAGCCGCCACCACCCCGGCCCCAACCCCCAAACAGAATGCGGCTCAGCACCAGCAAGCCAAGTGCCTGCCAGAAAGTAATAGTTGTAACGCCCAGAATAGTGGGTAGCAACGCGTTCCAGAGGGACATGACCACCCACCCTGTCAGTGCTACGAGGAGTAGGGCGAAAAAGAAAAATTTGGCCGCCTTGCGAATCCAGAATGGTTTCACTGTGTATCGTTGTTTATTGGTTATTTAATTCATCATACAAATCCCGAAGCCGTTTCCGCAGGTACAACACGGCGTATCGTTTGCGGGAAAGCAGCGTATTGAGCGGAACGCTCAACTCTTCGACCATCTGATTGAAGGACTGCCCCTCAATCTCGTGCCGAACAAAAACCTCGCGCTGCTCGGCGGGGAGTTCGGAGAGTGCCTCGTTGATGGCATCGAGAATGGTTTCGCGAAACAACTCGCTGTCGGGGGTACCATCGGCCACCAGGAGCCACTCGCCCAGTACCGGAGCATCGTCGTCGGATTCGTCAGTCTGCGCAGGTGCATCAAGGGACACGGGCCGGGGCTTCCGATACCAGTCGTTGATTTTGTTACGGGCCACGGCAAAAAGCCAGGCAGCCACGCGTTCAATTGGTTTGGCAAGCCGGTAAGCTTCGGTTAATTCGTAGAACACGTCCTGTAGAATATCCTCCGCCACGTCGGCATCCGGCAACCGGCTCTTAATGAACCGGCTCAGGCGCGACTGTTCGCGGCTCACCGTGTCGCGGATTGCATCGTTCTGGGCCTGTTCGCTACTTGTTGTTGTCATTATGGGTTGCTGTCAGAGGGTACTGGACATTGGTGACAGCCGCCAATGAGTGGGCAAGGATGCCCACTTTCTACTGTAGTCGGAAACAGACCGGAAATATTGTTTGGCCCGGTACAAACGACCTCACCCCGATCCGTCGGGAAAGGTGATTCCGCGTCTGGGATGATTAATCGTCACCGATTTCGTTGAGTAGTTCGTCCAACTCGACTTCGTCTAAGGTTGACCTGTCTGATTTATCATAGATCGAAAGCAAGTAGACCGTTTCGCCCACAACCTGAACGTGCGTTATTACCCGCGAACCGCCTGATTTTATAGCTCATCCAGAAATTCGGTTAACGTTTTTGTCTTTAATTTTCCTTGTTTAGCCAAGGTTAACTCATTAAGAGCCTGCTTCATTTCGGCTTTTAGCTGCTCTGGTGTAGGTTCCTGATCGTGGTCATCGTCTTCCACCTTAACCGGAAAATTAAGGTGTTTGACCAAATCCTTAAAAAACGGAACGTGCTGATCGGGTACTTCAAGGGTGAGTTGCATAGCTACTATTGTTTTTGTGAAATTAGCACCTATTCCAGACAGTTAAAATGGTTCGGGGGATTTCAGACCTTTTCGCGAACGGTATCGTCGGATTTTGGTGTGGAGTCATCCAATATCTTGTTATTTGCTCGTCCACGTAGCACCAGAGCCAGCATTCGCCTGGTTTGGCTGAGGCTACTACGATGTGGCCCGATTCCTGAAGATGCTTCGTAGCGTGTTGATTGGACGAACTATCGCAGCAGAGCGTGGTGCCGCAGGCCTGGCAGGTACGCAGGTGTACCCACGAATCGCCGGTTTTCACACATTCGTCGCATTAGTATTCCTGTGCGGGCGTAAGGAACGTTTCTGCAACAAGAACGAATAGACCTGCTGCTGAGTTTAAACTTTTTGAGTAGTGAATCTGTCTAACTGAAAACAGATTGCCATTTTTACGGGCAACTTTAATAACCTGAACACGCACGAATGAGACAAGCATTGATAGCATTGGTGGCCGTTGCTTTCGCGGCAGGGCCAGCCGTTGCTCAAAAAGACAAACGCGCCGGAGATATTCTGGACGCTATGAGTAAAAAATACAAAACCTACAAAACATACCAGGCCGCTTTTTCTTTTACTGCCGACGGTGCCAGCCCTTTTAAAGGCGACCTGACGGTGAAAGATCAGAAATTTCGGCTCAAGCTGGGCGGGCAGGAGGTTTTCAATGATGGTAAAACCATGTCCACTTATATTAAGGAGTCCAATGAAGTGAACGTGCAGGACTACGACGTTAGCGAAAATAGCGATTTCAATCCCAATCGAATTTACTCCATCTATAAAAAAGGGTTTAACTATCGGTTTATTGGGGAACAGAAACTGGCGGGCCGTCCTGTTGACGTGATTGAACTGACACCGGAGAAAAAAAATGCTCAGGTTGCTAAAATACAAATTAGCGTCGATAAGGCCGATAAGTCGGTGAGGAACTGGCAGATAACGGATAAGACTGGTAAAAAAACGGCTTATACTATCAGCAGATTTACGCCTAACATAGCAGTTACGGATAGCTACTTTTTGTTCGATAAAGCTAAGTATCCTGGTGTGGAAATAGTCGACCTACGCTAAGGCACACATAGTAAACTTGTTAAAGAGCGGAGGCATAAAAAAGCCTTCGCTTTTTTATGCCTGAGAATCAGCGTTTAACTGAAAAATACGTAAACAATTATAGCTAAAAGTCGATATTCTAATCAATAGTATCAAGTGAAAAGACTTAACAACAAAATAATATTCTTAATTTTGCGGCAGTATTCATTTAACATTCTGTAAAAAACCACTGTGAGGAAACATTTATTAGGTCTCTTGTTGCTGTTAGGCTTAACAACATCAACGGCTTGGGCGCAAACGCGCACGGTAAGCGGTGTCATTAAAGATGCCAGCGGTCAGCCCATTCCGGGGGCCAACGTAGTGATTCGGGGTACAACCCGGGGAACCACCACCGATTCGCAGGGTCGCTATACCCTGAGCGAAGTACCCGCTAACGCCCGTGTGCAGGTATCGAGTATCGGCTACCTCTCGAAAGAGCAAACGCTATCGGCAGGGCAAACGTCTATCGACGTAAGTCTGGCCGAAGACGTGTCAAATTTAGAGGAAGTAGTAGTGTCAGGTTTGGCAACGAACGTAAAGCGGTCGAACTTAGCCAACGCCGTTACGCGGCTTAGTGCCGATCAGCTAACGGGAACAACCAGCCCCGTAACAACGGACGGAGCGTTTCAGGGCAAAATTGCCGGAGCCAACATCGTTTCCAACGGTTCGGTGCCGGGCGGTGGTTTCAACCTCCAGTTCCGGGGCGTGTCAACGCTGGGTGCATCGGCTTCGCAGCCACTTTTTATTGTTGATGGTGTGTATATCGACAACGGGCAGTATTCAAATGGTCGTTCGGCGGCCAACAAAGCGGCAGCCGGTTCGGCAGCCAGTTCGCAGGATAACAACGCCAACCGGTTGGCCGATTTGAACCCCGACGACATCGAGTCTATCGAGGTATTGAAAGGTTCATCGGCGGCTGCTATCTACGGTACTCGGGCTAACGC
>JAJAYX010000414.1 GCA_026785985.1 Rudanella sp.
AAATCGGATAAAGACACGAACCATGTGCAGAAAGAATATAATCTGGAGCGAACCCGCAAAAAAAGAGACGCTACTAGCGATTGGCGAGTCAAAACCGATTTTCTACTGGGGCTAAACACGCTTATGTCCCCAACAAACTCCTTGGTTTATGACCCTAATCGGTATGAACTTCGCCCCGTTGGCTCGCGATTTTTTGGGATCAGTTTTGGGCAGCGACCAACGCTTATCAAAGGCAAAAATGCTCGCCTAAGTTTGCATTATGCATTAGAGTTAAACTGGAACAATTTCATGTTCGATAACAACGTAACAGTAACGCGGGGAACTAACCGAGTTGAGTTCACTGACATTCAGCAGCCTATCGAAAAAACAAAATTGACCATTGGCAATCTGCAGCTTCCTGTTGTACCTCGTATGACATTTTACAACCACGACGGTCGCCGAGTAGCCCACATCGGGTTTGGTGGATATGTTGGCTACCGAATTGACAGTTATACAATGGTTAAGTATGGCCGTAAAGACAAAGTCCGAGATCATGATCAGTTTTTTCAGAATGATTTACGTTATGGACTGATGGCTCACCTGGGAATTCTGAGAACCAATTTTTTCGTGAAGTACGACCTGAATCCTATTTTCCAAATGGGCAAAGGTCCGAATGTGCGAGCCTTGAGTTTCGGGATCACTTTGTAAACTGTTGAAAATTAGTCTTGTACTCTTAATTGAACACAAAAACACGGAGGCCACAGAGAGGTAAAAAACTAGATTTTACTCTGTGTTCCCCGTGTCTTTGTGTTCAATTAATATTGCCTGTGACGGGCTGTTTTGGGGTGCAGTCAAATAATTTTCAGACCACGTATTGACAAGACACAGAAAAGCACTAATTTTGCAACTCCAAAGCCGGAAAGCGGTAGCGGAATTGTTCTTTTACACCTTTTTTGGGGAGTTTCCAGAGCGGCCAAATGGATCAGACTGTAAATCTGCTGTCTTACGACTTCGGAGGTTCGAATCCTCCACTCCCCACCAAGAGTTTGTAGTAAAAAGCGGGAGTAGCTCAGTTGGTAGAGCGATAGCCTTCCAAGCTATAGGTCGCGAGTTCGAACCTCGTCTCCCGCTCAATAGCAATGTATATTGTAGAATGAATAACGTTTAGTTAAACCTGTCCCTTTTAACTTTTACATTGTCCATTTTTCATTATTTTTTAGTCACCAGCCTTCTTAGCTCAGTGGTAGAGCACTTCCTTGGTAAGGAAGAGGTCGTCGGTTCAAATCCGATAGAAGGCTCAAGCCCGTCATACTGATATTGGATGTTCAGATTGGCAAGGCCGTGATAGCAAGTGTCCCCACAAGGGCACTTTCTTCGTAAATAGCAAATCATCCAAAAGAACCAATAACAGTTCATTAAAGCGTTTTTTAAACATGGCAAAAGAGAATTTTGACCGTTCGAAACCGCACGTTAACATCGGTACGATTGGTCACGTTGACCACGGTAAGACGACGCTGACGGCAGCCATTACGAAAGTATTAGCCGGAAAAGGTCTGGCTACTATGCGGGACTTTTCGTCTATTGATAACGCGCCCGAAGAAAAAGAGCGTGGTATCACTATCAACACATCGCACGTTGAGTACTCGACAGTTAACCGCCATTATGCGCACGTTGACTGCCCTGGCCACGCTGACTATGTGAAGAACATGGTAACGGGTGCCGCTCAGATGGACGGTGCTATCCTGGTAGTTGCTGCCACGGACGGCCCGATGCCACAAACTCGTGAGCACATCCTGCTTGCTCGTCAGGTGGGTGTACCTCAGTTGGTTGTCTTCATGAACAAAGTGGACATGGTGGATGATCCGGAATTGCTCGAACTTGTTGAGATGGAAATCCGCGAGCTATTGAGCTTCTATAACTTCGATGGCGACAACATTCCCGTTATCCAGGGTTCTGCTTTGGGTGGCCTGAATGGCGAAGCTAAATGGGTTGAAACCATCGAGCAATTGATGGATTCCGTTGACTCATTTATTCCGCTTCCTCCTCGTCAGACGGAATTGCCGTTCCTGATGCCGGTAGAAGACGTGTTCTCGATCACAGGTCGTGGTACAGTTGCAACGGGTCGTATCGAGCGAGGTATCGTCAACTCCGGTGAGCAGGTAGAAATCCTGGGCATGGGTGCTGAGAACCTGAAGTCAGTTGTAACGGGTGTTGAAATGTTCCGGAAAATTCTGGACCGTGGCGAAGCCGGAGACAACGTTGGTCTGCTGTTGCGTGGCATTGAAAAAACCGATATCCGTCGTGGTATGGTTATTTGTAAGCCAAACTCAGTGAAACCGCACCAGAAGTTCAAGGCCGAGGTTTACGTACTCTCGAAAGAGGAGGGTGGCCGTCACACGCCGTTCTTTAACAAGTACCGTCCACAGTTCTATTTCCGTACCACTGACGTAACAGGAGAAATCATGTTGCCAGCCGGTGTGGAAATGGTTATGCCTGGTGACAACATCACTATTGACGTAGAATTGATCAACAAGATCGCTATGGAAAAAGGTCTTCGTTTCGCTATCCGTGAAGGTGGCAGAACAGTTGGCGCCGGTCAAGTTACTGAAATTATAAAATAAAAAATTTTTGATTATGGTTAATTGGATAACATAAGCTCTGCATTGTGCGGGCTTATGTTTTCTTATAAGCGGGCAGCTAGTTTCCTATTACTAAAG
>JAJAYX010000415.1 GCA_026785985.1 Rudanella sp.
ATATTACCCCGGCCGACATTATCACCCCAAAATCGCTCGAAAACGCCCTGACGGTGGTGATGGCGCTTGGCGGCTCTACCAACGCGGTGTTGCACTTCCTGGCCATTGCCCGTTCGGCCGGGTTGACGCTTTCGCTCGACGATATTCAGGCAGTAAGCGACCGGGTGCCGTTTTTGGCCGACCTGAAGCCGAGCGGCAAATACTACATGGAAGATATGCTCGAAATCGGTGGCGTGCCGGCGGTGATGAAGTACCTCTACCAAAACGGCATGATTCATGGTGACTGCCTGACGGTAACGGGCAAAACCGTAGCCGAAAACCTGGCCGACGTACCTGAGTTAAATTTCGAGACCCAAAACATTGTTCGGCCCCTGAGCAACCCCATCAAGTCAACGGGGCATATTCAGATTCTGCGCGGCAATTTGGCCCCAATGGGTTCGGTCGCTAAGATTACAGGCAAGGAAGGCCTCCGTTTCGAGGGGGTTGCCAAAGTGTGTGAACACGAAGGTGAGGTAATCGAAGCCCTGTCGAAAGGCGAAATCTTGCCCGGTCAGGTACTGGTAATTCGGAACGCCGGCCCCAAAGGAGGGCCGGGTATGAGCGAAATGCTGAAACCAACGTCAGCGATTATGGGCGCTGGCCTCGGCGACAAAGTGGCCCTGATTACCGATGGGCGTTTCTCAGGCGGTACCCACGGGTTTGTGGTAGGTCACGTAACGCCCGAAGCCTTCGATGGTGGCCCCATTGCACTTGTTAAAGATGGCGACCTTATTACGCTCGATGCCATTGGCTGTGAACTGACGCTGCACATTTCGGACGAAGAAATGGCCTACCGCAAAAGTAAGTGGGTGCAACCGGCCCCGCGTTTTACGAAAGGCATATTGGGTAAATACATTCGGAGTGTGAAGTCAGCGAGTGAAGGCTGTGTGACGGATGAGGGATGAAATGCGTTGTAGTGTAATAACAGACAAATGCCATGAATGTCATCGAACAACACGTAGAACTAACAGAGGATGTCCTGACTATACCAGTTCCGGCGGAGTGGAGAGGAAAAGGGGCAACACTCAAACTGACATTAGATAACCAGAAAGCCGAGCCTGTGCCAGTTGTAAAACCCGAAACAGATTTAACTCGGTTTGGGGGCAAGTTTGCTGATTTACCTACTGAAGAAATTGACAGAATGCTTACCGAATTAGACGCAATGAGGAACGAATGGGGGAGAGATATTTGATTGATACATCTGCTTACAGCTACTACATTACCCGGCGGCTGGCCGCAGAACCTTATCTATTTTTCGAGCGCATCGTTGGTCAAGAGAGTCTTCTGTCGGTTGTTACCCGGATAGAATTGCTAAGTTGGATACCTGGTAACAAAGTGGTGGAGGCAGTTGTCCGTAGTATCGTCAATGATTCGATCGTTGTTCCACTTTCAGAGGAAGTGATTCTGCAAACCGTTCGCCTTCGTCGGCATCATAAAAGTGTCAAACTGCCCGATGCTATTATTGCGGCTACGGCAATGGTTCACGACTTTACATTGCTGTCCACAAACGACAGTGATTTTGAAAAGATACAAGGTCTTAAATGCCAGAGTTTAAATGCCTGATAGATAATGTACAACGACGACGTTCACATACTCCCCAAAGGCTTTGCGGCCATCGAAATCGCCAGCAAGTCGATTCGGTTTTCGATGCCCTCCGATTTGCAGACGGGGGCGTTGCTGAAGGCATTGGTTGGCTCGAAACCAAAAGCCCTCGTGCTGGAGATTGGAACGGGAACAGGGCTGGCAACAGCCTGGCTATTGGCCGGTATGGATGCTGATTCATTGTTGTTATCCATTGATAATGAAGCACGTTACCAGTCGGTAGCAGACAATATTCTGGGCGATGATAAACGATTGAGTCTTTTGTGTACGGATGCGGGACAATGGTTAGACGACAATCAGGAACAGAAATTCGACCTGATTTTTGCCGATGCGTGGCCCGGAAAATACGCCAACCTCGATGCGGCTTTGGGTTCGTTAGCCGTGGGTGGTCTGTATGTCATCGACGATATGATGACCCAACCCAATTGGCCCGCCGGACACGAAGATAACGTTACCAAACTCGTTGCCGAACTGGAAAGCCAGGCCGATTTGCAAATTGTCAAAATGGCCTGGTCAACGGGAATTTTGATTGCCACGAAAAAATAAAAACTAAAATGCACCAACCTTATGGAAGCGGTCGCTATTGAAAAGCCGAAAACCATCGAACCGGCAATAACCTATATCAACGGCTCAGAAGCCCTCATGCGTGCGCTTGTAGCCGAAGAAGTCGATACCATTTTTGGCTATCCCGGCGGGGCCATTATGCCCGTTTATGATGCCCTCTATGACTTTCAGGATCGTATAAACCACATTCTGGTGCGTCACGAGCAGGGAGCCGGTCATGCCGCGCAGGGCTACGCCCGGATGCAGGGCCGGGCCGGCGTGTGCCTTGTTACGTCGGGGCCGGGGGCAACCAACCTCGTTACCGCCATTGCCGATGCCCTCATCGACTCCACGCCGATGGTTTGCATTGTGGGGCAGGTGGGCAAAAAACTGCTCGGCACCGATGCCTTTCAGGAGGCCGATGTGATGGGCGTAACCATGCCCATCACCAAATGGAACTACCAGATTACCAGTGCCGACGAGGTGCCGGAGATTGTAGCCAAAGCATTTTATATTGCCCAGTCGGGGAGGCCAGGCCCGGTGCTGCTCGACATTACGAAGTCGGCGCAGTTGGAGATGATGTCGGAGCCGTTTGTGTATGAAAAGTGCCAGAACATCATCAGCTACCGGCCCCGCCTGATCCCCAAAGCCGATCAGTTAGAAGTAGCCGCCAAACTCATCAATGGAGCCAAACGGCCTTATATTTTCGTGGGACACGGCGTGCAGATCGCCAAAGCCGAAGCCGAATTGCAGGCGTTTGTCGAGAAAACGGGCATTCCTGTGGCCACAACCCTCCTTGGTCAATCGACCATTTCGACCGATCACCCGCTTTATGTGGGTTGGCTCGGAATGCACGGCAACTACGGCCCCAACGTGCTGACCGATCAGGCCGACGTGATTATTGCCATCGGGATGCGATTCGATGACCGCGTGACGGGCGATGCCAGTAAATATATCCGGCAAGCCAAAGTGGTGCATATCGAGATTGACCCGGCTGAAATTGACAAGATTATCAAAGCGCACGCGCCCGTTGTGGGCGATGCCAAAGAGTGCCTGAAAGCGTTATTGCCGCTTGTTCATGAGAACGACCACACGATTTGGCGAAACGAGTTCAAGAAGTATGATGCTATTGAGTATGAAAAAATTACGGAGCCGGAACTGAGCAGCACAGAGGGCAAAATCCGCATGGCCGAAGTGATCGACATGCTCTCGCGCAAGACCAACGGCGAGGCCGTGCTGGTAACAGACGTGGGGCAGCATCAGAT
>JAJAYX010000416.1 GCA_026785985.1 Rudanella sp.
ATTACCCGCTACGTAGTCCGTGTCGCCATCGCCATCAAAATCGCCCGCTGCCAATGAACACCACCAGCCGGTCTGGTCAGCCAACCCATTGGTTTTCTGCGCCTGTAACCGGCCACCAACGTTTCGGAACAGCGTGGGGGCCATCCATTCGCCCACCAGCAGCAGGTCGGGAGGCGGTCGTTGTCGGTATCGGTCCAGAGAGCAGCTGTTACCAGCCCCATATGGCGCAGACCGGGGGCCAACTGATCGGTAACGTCGGCAAAACGCCCGGCTCCTTCGTTGCGCAGGAGGTAGCTGTCGGCGGGTTTGGGGTACTGCCCCGGCACTACACGTCCCCCCCGGAAAATATCCAGATCGCCATCGCCGTCAACATCCGCCACCGTTGCGCTGCTGCCGCTGGAGTGCGTGGTGGGCAGAGACCCAGCCGGAGCCGGTCTGAAACTCCCCGCGTCGTTCAGGTACAGCCTATCCTGATACGTGACCGACAACCCCTCGTCTTTACTGCCACCACTGACCACGTATAAATCAGCATCGCCATCGCCGTCGGCGTCAAAAAACACCGCGCCCATGTCTTCGTACCCATCACTGCCGGGCAGGGGGCGGGTCTGAAAACCGCCGTTGGGTTGCTGCACATACACCGACGATACGTGGCCGAAGTCAGTACCGACAAAAAAATCGTCGAGTTTGTCGCCGTTTACGTCGCCCACGGCTAAGTACGGCCCGTTGCGCGACAGCAGGTGCGGCAGCAGCGGTGTCTTGTTGAAATCGACAACGGGGTTTTCCTGATGCGTCAAGGCAAGTCCGCTTTCGGCGGCAGATAGTTCGGTAAACAGTGGAGGTGCGGTTGGGCGGTCGGGTTGCCACATCCCGGCTGGCCTTGCCGTTACGGTCAGCATCCGGTTGGCCGCGCCCGGACCAATGCGCTGCCGGGTGCCGTTGGGATAGCGAATTACAAGCGAATCGTAGCGGCTGGTGTTCCCCAGGCCGAAGTGCAGCACGTTCTCGACCGTAGAAACAAACCCCCGCACGGGCGCGAGTTCGAGCATCTGCCGCTGTTTGCCCGCATAAAGCCATACTTTGGCCCCGGTCATAACGGGTTGTTGCGGAGTGGGTAGCAAGTTGATACGGAGCCAGTTGGGGTGAGTTTCGCGCTGATTCAACTGGTTTTCCAATACGAAACTCTCGCTGTCGATGTTGTTGGTCACGAGGTCGAGATCACCGTCATTGTCGAGGTCGGCGTAGGCGGCTCCGTTCGAGAAACCGATCTGGTTCAGCCCCCAGGCTTCCGACACGTCGGCAAAGGTCAGCGCGGTTTCTGAATTACTGCCCATGTTGCGGAAGGCGTACTTCGGAATGCTGAGTTCGGGCAGGGCGAGCAGGGCCTTTTTGGCCTGTAAAAACTGTGCCTGTGGTGTACCAAACGCGGCCTGTTGCTGACTGAAGGCGATAAAATCGAGGTTGGTCACGTCGCGCCGGTAGCCGTTGGTAATGTAGAGGTCTTTCCAGCCGTCATTGTCGAAGTCGGCCAGCAGCGGTGCCCAGCTCCAGTCGGTTTTTTCGACGCCCGCCAGTTGTCCGATTTCGGAGAATGAAACCTGATGTTGCTCTCCCGAACTGCCGCGATTCAGTTGCAGTGTGTTGCGCATAAACTGCGGCTGATAGCCCAGGTCGCGCTCCATCTGGAAGCGGTTGTAATTGGAGCCGGGCAGCATCATTTTCTGGCGGTAGTTATCGGCGGGCAGCATGTCCAGCACCACAATGTCGGGCAGGGCATCATTGTTGATATCGGCAATGTCCACCCCCATGCCGTTGTGCGTCTGGTGGTTGAGCATGGCAGCAGCCCGGTTCTGAAACGGCGTACCAGTGTCCGAAGCGCGGTTCATCCAGACTAAATCATTGGACAGGAAATCGTTGGCGCAATAGATATCCGGCCAGCCGTTATCGTCGAGGTCACTCAGGCACACGCCCAGACCATAGCCCTCGGGGAGGATACCGGCCTGGCGGGAAACATCAACAAAGTGCTTGCCTTCATTCCGGTACAGGCGGTCGGTGCTGGGGGCTTCGCCGTTGGTATTTTTAGGGCGCAGATTATTGCGGCTGCTGGTTTCGAGGGCGTTGGTGAGTAGGTAACAGTCGAGGTCACCGTCGCGGTCGTAGTCAAAAAAAACGGCCTGGGTGCTGTATCCCGTATCGTTCAGGCCGTATTCGGCCGCCCGTTCGGTGAATGTCGGGATAGAGTCGGCGGTGGGGCCATTGTTGATGAAGAGTTTGTTAGCGCGGGCCGACGAATCGGTGGTTTTACCCGCCACACATACATAGATGTCGGGCCACCCATCCTGATTTATGTCAGCCACGCTCACGCCCGTACACCACACGCGGGTACCGGTACCGGCCTGTTCGGTGATGTCCCGGAAACGCATGGGCTGGTCGGTGTTAGTCTGATTGAGATAGAGCTGGCTCGACACCTGATTCCCCGCAAAATACAGGTCGGCGCGCCCGTCGCGGTTAAAATCGCCCACGCCCACGCCCGCGCCGTTGTAGATATACTCAAACGTGAGCGCATTAAGCGAATCAGTTTCGGTGAGCCGGTTGGCAAACGTGATGCCCGTTTGTGAAGCAGGAAGTTTAACAAATAATTTCGCCCCATGGGGCCGGATGGTGAGCCAGCCCGTCAGCCCCAGCAGAGCCGCACCCAAACCGTAGAATAGCTGTTTTTTCATGGTTGTAGCGATTAGCAGGACGCGCGGCATTGCTGATACAGGGGCAACGAGTGCGAAGCCGGGCAATGGCCGGGCTGTGCTCTCAGGATTTGGGCAACTAACCGGCCTACCTCCGCCGAAGGATGCGCAATCACCGATACGCCCCCAGCCAGCAACCGGGTAAAATCGGTCTCCAGAAAACTCACGACTCCCACGTGCTCACCCAACCGCAACCCGTTACGCTGACAGTAATCGACCAGGGTGGAAAGGTGGAGGCCGTCGGCCACAAAGTACGCCTGCTGGAGTTTCAGGTCCGTTTCGGTCAGTTCGTCGAGCAGGTTGAAATCGAACTCGTAGGCCGTACAAAACCGTCGGAAAGCCCGAATCGACTCTGCATCGAAACAGTCATGTTCGGGCAGTACAAGATTCAATCGGGTATATTTCCGCAGGGCGGGCAGTTGATTGTGCAGCGCTTCGAACAGAGCTGTTTCGCCCCCGTAGCGCAGGTGATGGCCATGCTGCAGCACTTCGTGCCACTGATGGCCAATCAGAATCAACTGTTTTCCCGGCACGTTGCGCAGGCATTGCAGCGTGGCCGGGTCCTGACCGATGAGGTGCGGCATCAAGACAAAATAATGATAATCACCGAGGTGTTTAGTCAGTACCTGACACAGCAGGTGCCGCTGGTAGTTGTAGCTGCATATGTCCACGATGACCTCACGGCCTAAATTGGTTGTTATGGCATCGTGCAGTTGCTTCACACAGTCGGTCAGTTGCCCCGCCACCATCAGCACCCGCAGCGCATGACGTTTGGGACTCCCGGCAATGAAAAAGCCCCGCCGATGTACCGACGTAATAAAGCCGGACTGGCAGAGCGTTTCGTAAGCCC
Organism: Rudanella sp.; assembly: GCA_026785985.1. Classification (GTDB taxonomy): domain Bacteria; phylum Bacteroidota; class Bacteroidia; order Cytophagales; family Spirosomataceae; genus Rudanella. Next base: position 3,589 of record JAJAYX010000416.1, read on the forward strand.
GTTTAATGGAGTCTTTGGAGAGATACCACTCGGCGCAGGCTTCGTTAATGGAGGGCAGGCGGTCGCCCTGCGTCAGAATACCTTTTTCAATGTCGTTCAGGATGGCGTTGGCCACCTGCTGATACCGGGGCAGACGGGATTCACTGTGAAACGGGAGGGCAGGATTCATGGCTGAGACAGGTTAGTTGCTAAGAACTAAATCGACTCAACCGGGGAGCAAAAGCCAGATACTGAATAGCAGCAGCGCACCCAGCAGAAGCAACATCGTCACTTCCAGCCAACGTAGCCATTGTTTTACCTTACCATTCATTCTGTTTTATTTTTCCCCGGTAAAGTGATACAAATATCACGGCCATTCTCTCAACCCTTCTGGACAAATCCGTCAAATAGTAGCACAAATCTGCCTTTAGATGTGTAAAACAAGCCAAAAGGCCAGATTCTGGCCTTTTGGAAAGCATTATTTACCTAATGAATATGTACTGAAAATCAGTACCCCGCATTTTGAACCAAGCCCGGGTTCAGGTCGATCTCGCTCAGCGGGATGGGCTTAATCAGGTTCTTCTCCGACCAAGCTCGGTTGGCCTCTGGCCGCCCAAAGTCGATGTCGGTTTTGATGTTGATCAGCCCCGCCCGGTGCCAGCGCACCAGGTCGTTGTAGCGGTGATCTTCCAGGGCCAGCTCCACGCGGCGCTCATGGCGCAGGGCCCTGAACATAGCCGCTTCGGCAGCGACTGCCACGTTGGGCAGAATATTGCCGGTCGGATCGGCGCGGCGGCGCACTTGGTTAATCAGCGCGGCGGCACCTGCCAGGTCTTTGGCCGGGCCCAGAATCTTGCATTCGGCCAGCATCAGTAATACGTCAGCGTAACGGATGACGCGTTGGTTGTTGACGCTGAGCGGCGAGCGGAAGTCCAAATTATTATCGCCCAGCACGTATTTGGCCGGCGATGAGCCGGTGGCCGACCAGACACCCCGGAAGATCCAGCCCTGGGAGCCGTTGGAGTTTGAGCCAGTGTTATAGGCATCGCCATCCAAGAATAGCGTAGCAGCGCGGCGCGGATCGCCGGGTTCAAAGGCCATCTGCAGGGGACGGGTGATCTGAACTTGGCCATATCCTTGCCCATTGGCTCCCGGCGCGCAATTGGCGGGATTAAGTCCGCAGGCAGCGCGCATGTAAATCAAGCGGCCAGAGCCGGCCGCGCCGATGCCGCCAAAGTCAGCGGGCAGCCAGGGATTGCCGCCTGGCCCTCCTATGCCCATCTGGATTTCAAAGATCGATTCCGTGTTGTTTTCCGCCGAGGGCCTAAAATTGTTGCCAAAATTGGCTATCAACGAGCGCTTGCCGATAATGCTTTCAAACTCGGCGGCCGCCTGCGTGTACAGCTCGGGCTTTTTCTCCCACTGCGCCCGGTAAAGTAGCACTTTGCCCAGCAGCCCAGTGGCCGCTATGCGGTCAGCACGGCCCAGGTTATTGTTGTCCCACTTTTCGGGTAGGTTGGCCTTGGCGATTCTCAGGTCAGCAATTACGGCATCCCACAGTTCGCCAGGCTTTGAGCTGGCCGCGCGGGTGGCTTCGACGGTGCGGGGCGTTAACTCGACCAGCGGAGCTGTGCCAAATTGATGGGCCAGAATAAAGTTGAAATAAGCCCGCAAGAAACGAGCTTCTCCATCAAAGACCTTGGCTTGCTCGGGCGACAGGCCGGTCGCGTCGGGAATTTTCTCAATAATAATATTGGAGCGCTGTATGCCCTTATAGGTTGTCTCCCACATAGACCTGAACGGCCCGCCCTCGGGCAGCCAGTTGAAGATTTCCAGGTTATTGATGTTGTTATTGGCCGTTGTGGCGTCGTCGTCGGGTAGCATCATGGTCTGGAGCCAGCCGCCCCCGTCAAACTGCTCAAAGGTATAGTTCAGCAGCGTGGAGTAGGACAGCAGCACAGCACTCTTAAAATCGTTCTCGCTCTGGTAGTAGGTCAATTCGTCGAGGGTACCCAGCGGCGACAGGTTGAGCTTTTGCTCGCAGCGGGTAAAGAACCCCCCTACCAGCAGCAGGGTGAGCGTCAGGGATATAATTCTTTTTTTCATTGGAGTAAGTTTTTTATTAAAATAATAATATCAGAACGTCAGGTTGGCGCCGATCTGTACGGTAACGGGCTGCGGGATGTTGCCTGCGTCAGTGCCGGCAAAGAGCTGAGAAGTCGGATCGCCGAAGGTAACCACTTCGGGGTCCAGGCCTGTGTACTTCGTGATGCGGAAAAGGTTGGTCGCTGCCACATACACACGCGCGCCTTGGAAGAGCTTCACCTTGTCGAGCACCTGCCGGGGCAGCGTGTAGCCGAGCTGGATATTCTTGAAGCGCAGGAAGCTGGCATCTTCTACCCAGCGATCCGAGAAGCGATCGTTAGCGTTGCGGTCGTTGGCCGTAGCTCGGGGCATCGAGTTGCTGGTGCCCTCGCCGCGCCAGCGCTCCTGGGTAGAGGCGAGCTTGTTGCGGCCCACGCCGCCCATGGTTTCGGCTCCCCGCCGTAATGAGTTAAAAACACTAATACCCGCTACGCCCTGAAAGAGCATATTCAGGTCGAAGCCTTTCAGGTTGGCATTCAGGCCAAAGCCGTAGAAAAAGTCGGGGATGGTCTTGCCCAAGTACGTGCGGTCTTGGGCGGTAATTTCGCCGTCGGCCGTGCCACTAAACTGCTGCCCGTCGGTGCCGGGGCCGTTGTTGTCCTGGAAGATCACGTCGCCGGGTAAGGGGGCATTTCTGCCGTTGAATCTGTCAAGCAGGGCTTTATCGGCTTCGTTTTGGTTCTGGTAAATTCCCTGCGTCTTGAAACCGTAGAAATAACCGATCGGGAAGCCTACGGCCGTCCGGTAGTCGCCGCTGGCAAACTCATTGACACCCGGAGCAAGCGACACCAGTCGGTTGCGGACGGTGGTCAGGTTGCCAAAAAACTCGATGCTGCCGCTCTTGGCCAGCGAGGTACGGTAGCTGGTCTCGAATTCAAAGCCCCGGTTGTTGACCTGCCCCAGGTTGACGGGAATACTGCCAAAGCCCGAGGTTCTGTTAACCGGCAGGTTATACAGGAAGTCTTTGGTGTTGCGGGTATAGTAGGTAGCCAGCAGGTTGAGCTTGCCAAAAAGGGTAAGATCAAAGCCGGCGTCGATGCTCTCGTTAACCTCCCAGCGCAGGCTGCGGTTGGTTAGGTCGGGAATACCTGAGGCTTGCTGCGACGACTGGGCGGCGCCGATGGTATACCAGCCAAATGGGGCCACGCGGGCCACGTAGGGGAAATCGCGGCCGATGCGGTCGTTGCCCAGTTGCCCCCAGCTGCCGCGCAGCTTGAGGTCAGTGATGAAGGGGAGCTGATCCTTGAAGAAATCTTCGCTGGAAATACGCCAGGCCGCCGAGACCGCCGGGAAAAGCTTGGCGCGGTTTTCGGGCGCAAAGTTGGACGACATATCGTAGCGGGCCGTGGCCGTAACCAGGTATTTATCCAGATAATCGTAGCTGACTCGGCCGAAGTAAGCAAAGTAAGCCCGTTCCGAGAGGCCCGAGCCAGCATTGGCAAACAAAAATTCCCCTCTGGCATTAGCAAGTCCTTGCTGGTTGCGCACGCTGCGGTAGAAATTGGGGTCGGTAC
>JAJAYX010000417.1 GCA_026785985.1 Rudanella sp.
CCTTATACCAGTTCCGGGCGGTACTATGTCGAGGTAGAGCAACAGTCGCTCTCTGCCGAGGGCTTTCAGTATTGGAACACGGTGGCGCAATTAACCCAGAACAATGGCGGGATTTTTGACGCCACACCCGTGCAACTAAAAGGCAATATAACCTGTACAAATCGTGAGGATGAACCCGTGTTTGGCTTTTTCGGGGCTTCGGGTGTATCTATCAAAGCAATATTTGTTGACCGAAGCACCCCGAAAGATTTGCCTGATGCGTTGCAGCTTCCCATTGGATTACCTCCGCCCGCTGCCTGCGCCAAATGCGTGGAAAGTGCGTACAGAACCCAAAAAGCCCCTCAATTCTGGAAGTATTAGCCGTATATTTGTCTTGTTATGCCCAAGTTCCTTATTCTTCGCTTTTCGTCAATCGGCGATATCGTCCTGACGACTCCCGTTGTGCGTTGCCTTAAACAGCAGATGCCCGACGCGGAAGTACATTTTTGTACGAAAAAAGCGTTTCAGGACCTGGTCAGTAACAACCCTTACATCGACAAAAGCTACTTTCTGGAGGACTCCCTCAATGAACTGATCCGGCAACTTCGGGCTGAGAAATACGACTATGTGATCGACCTGCACAACAACCTCCGCACGTCGATTATTAAACTCCGGCTGGCTGTTCGTTCCTATACGTTCGACAAGTTGAATACCCACAAATGGTTGTTGACGCGCTGGAAAATTAATACCCTGCCGCCCATTCATATTGTGGACCGGTATATGAACACGCTTCGGACGTTTGGTGTCATCAACGACGAACGGGGTCTTGACTATTTCATTCCCTACCGCGATCAGGTTGAAATGGAGTGGTTGCCCGCTTCGCACCGCCCCAACTTTGTGGCTTTTGCCATTGGCGGGCAGCACACAACCAAAAAACTGCCCATTCCCCGCATGATCGAGTTGTGCCTCCGTATCGACTACCCGATTGTGCTGTTGGGCGGTAAAGAAGATGCTGATGCCGGTGATGCTATTGAACAGGCTTTGGGTTCAAAACTGATCTACAACGCCTGCGGCAAATATAACCTCAATCAGTCGGCATCGCTGTTGCAACAGTCGCGGGTCGTGTTTAGTCACGACACGGGCCTGATGCACATTGCCGCGGCCCTCAAAAAGAAAGTATATTCAATTTGGGGCAACACCACGCCCCTGTTTGGCATGTACCCCTACAAGACCCCCTATGTAGTCCTGGAAAACAACAATATATCGTGCCGCCCCTGCTCTAAAATCGGCTACGACCGCTGCCCGCTTCACCATTTCAAATGCATGAACGACCTCTCGTTCGACTTTGAAGTGAAGGAGTTAAGGCGGAAAAATGCCTGATTAACTACTCACTCTTATCTATTAATGTACACTTCTCGCCCCTGAATCAACAACGACTGATAGTAATGTGTTGCTACAGGTTCATTATCTACGGTGGCAGGTTTCCAGTGGGGTAAATCCGAAAGTGCCTTTTGGAGTGGTTCGGTTAATTCGTGGTCGGCTGGATTAACGATGATGCCTGTTAGTTGCCCATTTTCCTCAATGATCCCCTGAAACGATACGTGCTGGTCCTGATTGCGAACGTCAAAACCAACCTGAGCCAGTTTATTCTTCAACGCAGTCAGAAACTCCTTTTCCGTACCCAAAAAGCTGGCTGCCTTTGCGAAGGCCTCGCAGGGATGCGTTGTTCCATCAGGATTGAAGCAGGTATTTTCCCGGCTAACCCCCATCCTGAAATACTCCCGGCGTTTGGTCGATCCATCGGGATAATAAACCAGTAATGGGCCGTTCATGTCGCCGTGTTTGAAATCGCTCGACCAGTAGGTTTGGCCGTTTGGATACCAGCAGCGCGTTAGTCCGTGCTTTATACCTTTATCGTAATTAGCATAATGTTCTTCAGTGATCCGCTGCCCCGAATGCGTGAAGGTTCGGACGGTGGCCATCTCACGCCACTTGTTGGTAAACCTGATTTCTTCGATGTATGTCTCGTGAATCCGTCGTTCAAACAGCGGGCCTGAGCGAGTACGCAACTCACTGGGCTGTGCTAATGCAGTATGTGTTAAAATCAGCAGTAAGATTGTCAGTCTCATGGCAGGACCCGATTAAATAGTTTGTTGATGATACTCGTTAACTCCATTCCTGTGGCCCGGTGAGGGCACAGCCACGGAGCGGAACCTCCCTTTACCTTCCTCCGGCCGCATAATACAACTCGGCCACGGCTTTCTGGTATTTGCTGCGAAGTTCTTCCAGTTTAAGCCGCATGTCGATCAGTTTGGTTTCGCGGGTGTTGACCAAAAACAGCGAACTCTCACCCAACTCGAACCGTTGCTGCTCGGCCTGGAGCAATCGCTGCTGATTGATGACGGCCTTGGCTTGCAGGCCGATTTGCCGGTCAATGGCGTTGAGTTCGTTATAGGCCGTGGAGACCCCGTTCAGCACGTCGCGGTTGGTCTGGGTGCGGTCGAAACGGAGCTGCTGGGTTTTGATCTGAACCTGCCGGAGTTTGCCGCGTTCTTTCCGCAAGAACAAAGGCAAGGCGAAATCGAGCCCAACTTTGTAGTTGTTCCAGCCGAAGCCATACAGTTGGCGGGCTTCGGGAGTGGTTGTGGCCGCCTGACTGAGCAACTGCCCCGATACGCTAAACTGCGGTTGCAACATGGCCCGCCGAAACTGCTCTTCGATTACCTGTTGCCTGATTTTGAGATCTAACGACAGCAATTCGGGGTGGCCCTCTGCCGCCCGCTGACTCAGCGTTTGGAAGAGGGCTTCATTAATCAACCCTTCCGGTGCCGTTTGTGGCACCGCAAAGGCAGGTAGCTCAACGGGTTGTCCACTCTCGTTCCAGAGATAAGTTGACACAATCAGGCGGGCGTTTTGCAGATTCACCAACGCCTGTTCCAACTGCACCTGCCGATCCTGCACCGTAATCTGGGCCTCCACCGAGTCGATGGCGGCTGCATCGCCGAGGTCAACCCGCTGTTTCACGGCTCGAAACCGGGTGTCGGCCAACTGGAAACCTTCGCGCAGCAAGTCCACCTGCCGTTGGGCTAAATACCAGTTCCAGTAGTCTTTGGCCGCACTCAACCAGAGTTTATTGATCTGTTTCACCCGTTCGGCATCAGCCAGGGAGGGCAACAGTTGTGCCTGCCGGAGCGTGGCCCGCCGACTGTCGATGAGCAGGCCTTGCCCAATGGGAACACTCACCCCCACGCCCAACAAACCTGCATTGGGAGTCTGGTATTCGGGGTTCACCCGTGCGCCCGTGAATCGGTCGTAGGTCAGCTTAAAATCGGCCCCGCCGAGCCATACGGGTACTTTTAGTTCGTTTACCCAGTTGTTATAATAGAGCGAACCGGGCTTCGAGGCATCGCCAAACTGTTTGCGGTCGAAACCTGATGTGAGTTTTGGATCGAAAAAGCCACGGGCCTGCAACAACTCCTGCCGGGCTTCGTCGGGCAGCGAATTGGCCAGCCGAACCAGCGGATGGTTAGTCGTCATGAGGTCGGCCATATCCGAAAACGCAAACACACGAGCCCTGTCTGCGGGCGTTTGGGCGCGGGCCGTCAGGACGAAGAGGAGCAGGAACAAGGCAAAAAATTTCATTTCTTAACCCCTTTCTCTGCTTCAGGTTCTTCTTTCAAACTGGGCGGAAAACCGTTGAGTTGCCGCCACAGTTCATACCAAATCGGCACATCGTCGAGCATCACCCAGCCATACACACCCGACCCCTGCCGGAGTTGAGCAGGCCATGTTTGATCGGTTTTATCGGGGCGGACCAGCAGGCGGTATTTGCCGTTGTCGCTGCTCACGGCATCCACCACGGCTACCTGCCCGCCAAAGGTGCCAACAGCCACCGTAGGCCAGCCCGAAAACTGCACGGCGGGCCAGCCATCAAACTGGATTCGAACTTTTCGACCTGGCGTTATGAGCGGCACATCCATCGCCCGAACATACATTTCAACGGCTAAAGCGGGTTCGGCGGGTTGCAGGGTCGCAATAGATTCGCCTTCTTTGATGGTCTCGCCCAGGCCCGCTTTGAGCGCCCGCACCACGTAGCCATCCTGCGGGGCACGAATCACGTAGAGGCCCCGGCGCACATCGACACTGCTGATTTTGTTTTGCAGTTTGGCCACCTCGCCCGATGCTTCGGCCCGATACGACACGGCCGAACTTTGATCAGAAAGCGATTTGGCCAGTTTTTCGGCGTAGTCGGCCTGAATTTCGCTCAGGTCGAGCCGGGCGTTGGCGAGTTCCTGCCGGGCACCGTTCAGTTTGTTTTCCTGCGCAATGACTTTGGCCTGATCTTCGGCAAACTTGAGTCGCCGGGTTTCCAGATCGGTCAGCGAAATCAGGCCGTTTCGGTAGGCTTCTTCAAAACGACCTAAACGAATGGTTGCCGTTTGATAGAAGTTTCGCACGGCAATCAACTCCGTACTATCGCTGATGACCTTGAACCGGGCTTGCTTCATTTTGTTACGGGCCGAAGCCAGTTTCACCTCCAGGCCCGTGCGGAGGGCGGTCATTTGCCCATCGAGCGCGGCAATTTTGGCGTTCGTCGCGCTCATGCTGCCCCGTTTGGCGGCCAACTGTTCGTTAAGTCGAAGGGGAAGGTTAGGATCAAAATAATCATCTTTTATCTCGCTGATTACCAACAGTGTATCTCCTTTCCTAACGAAATCGCCTTCGGCTACGTTCCAGCGTTCGATGCGGCCCGGAATCGCGTTTTGCAGCGTTTGCGGGCGGTCTTGCGGACTCAATGCCGTTAGGGAGCCGTCGCCCGTGATGTTTTGTTGCCAGGGCATAAACAGCAACACAACAAGGCCAATCATCACGCCAATCATCACCCGGGCCAGTCGTCGGGAAGCATTCATTTCGGGCAGTGTTCGGAGCGTTCGGAGTGGGTAACGTTTCCAAAGTTGCTCGTCAATGCGCTGATTCGACAGGTTAAGCATGGGTGGTATCGGTGTCTAAGGGCAGGTCAGTAACGCTGCCCAGTTTCTCAACGGCGGTCAACAGGTCGAAAACCGTGTCGATGCTCATAATCAGTTTTTCGACCGCGCTCGTAATCAGAACAATCACCAGTTCAGCCGCCACAAACTGGCCCAGAGTCATTTGTCGGTCTACCACGAGGGCGGTGCCAACAATGAGTAAACCGCCGGTGATGATCGCCTTGAAAGCAACGGCATTATAGAAAAACCGTTTCAGCACCCGGTAATGATCATTGCGGTGTTTGAGATAATTGGCGACCAGATCATCCATTTTGTCGATGGCCTCAACCGAGTTGGCTTCGAGCCGGTAGGTGCCTAGATCGCGGGCGATGTCTTCGAGCCAGGCGGCTACCTTATACTTGTATTTCGACTCCGAAAGGCTTGTTTCTACACCCCGCCTGCCATACAGCCAGATTACAAACCAGATCATCAGCACGGTGAGAAGCCCAAAAGCAATGAAAACCGGGTGATAGAACGACAGTAGAATAATACCCAAAACCACCTGGATACCAGCCGCCGTGATGTCGATCAATAGTTTCGGCAGGGATTTCTGTACGTTGATGATGTCGAAAAAGCGGTTCATCAATTCAGGCGGATAATAGGGGCGGAGGGCTTCGGGCCGGATGCGCGGCAGTCGGTAGGTGAACTCGAAAGCGGCTTTGGCAAAAATGCGTTGCTGCAACATCTCGACCAGCGAAATCTGACTGATCTGTAATAAGCCACCCAACACCACACCAATAATAACCAGGCTAATGAGCAGGTAAACAGAGTTGAAAACAGTGCCGCTCGATACAAAATTGAACACCGCCTGAATCCCCAGCGGCAGCGACAGGTTAATTACCCCCGCCATTATTGCGTACAGATAAATATAGCCTATATCTTTTTTCTCACTGGCCAGTAAACGAATCAGCCGTTTCAATGGCGGGGGAGGAGACTGGTAGGAATCAGTATTCAACGAATCAGAATAAGCCATGACAGGGCAAAAATGGCACTTAAATTTATGATAGTATAAGTATCAATTTTATTAATATAACTTTCGTGCGGTTAAATTTGTTCACCACATTGATAAATACGGGTGGAACGGGTAGAAAAGCTGATCTATGGAATATACAGTAAACGTGCGCATGAACGAACACCTGTTTTTGCGCGACCCTGAAAGGTCGGATTTGGGTCGCAAAATCGTCCGTGAGGGCATCACGCTTTTTGGCGAAATTGGTTTGGAGGAAGCTACATTTCGCAAATTGGCCGATCGGATGGGCACTAAAGAAGCTAGTATTTACCGGTATTTCGAAAATAAACACCGATTGCTGGTGTATCTGGTCACCTGGTATTGGCAATGGCTTGAGTATCAGGTGGTATTTCAAACGAACAACCTGCAAAGCCCGCACGAAAAACTCGACCGGATTTTGCGCCTGTTGATCATGGATGGGATGAACGCTACCGCTGGAAATGGGGCTGATAGCATTGATTTGAAGACCCTCCACGGCCTTGTGATTCGGGAAGCCAGCAAAGCCTATCTCACCCGGCACGTAACCGAAGATAATCGGCAGCAACTTTTTAAGCCTTATAAAGACTTGTGCGCCCGCATTGCCAACGTAATTCGGGAACACCAACCAACTTATCCGTTTGCTCGTTCGTTGGCCAGCACATTGATTGAAACCGCTCATTATCAGGCATTTTTTAGGCAAAACCTACCCTCTCTAACCGACTTTGACACCACCAAAGACGAGACCCAACTGCTGGAGTTTCTGCGCCATTTATTGTTTTCAACCCTTGAAAAGCCCACTTAAGAAGCTGTTGGTTGTATGGCGGAAATCTGGAAACTAACGAGTGTGTTTGTTACCCTATCCGATAGCCAATATGCCGAACGCATTTTCCAGGTTTTCCAGTGGTTGCAAGGTCGAAATAACTATGCCGGTTCGGGATTGGTCTGTCGATTTGTCGGCGCGTAGCCGAGAATCATGGTGGCACGATCATGGCCACCGGCACACCCGGCGCAGGAGCCACGTGTACGGTGTATTTGCCGGTGTAACCTTTCTCTTTCCCCCTTTTTTCCCTTCTTTTGCGGTATGACATTCGACGAACCCGCCATTTTGCCTTCTGCTCCCGAACCCATTCCTGCCTGGCTTGCCGATGAACGGCTGTTGCGCGATGAGGGCGTGTTGTTCGGGCTGTCGGATGCGCGGGCGGAGGAGAAAACCGCCGTTATCCGAACGTTTTTTGCCAATCAAACGGCTGGCCTCGAACGGCAGATCGAACACCACAACGAGAAAATCGGGGAGTTGAACCTCTTTATCGGGCAACGCGAAAACGAACTGGGCGAGTTGGAACACCGCCGGACAACCCTGCTTGCCCGCCAACCCGCCGACCATCAACTGCCCCGCACCGTGGTGGGTTTGCTGCTGGCTCTGGGCATGGGTATCAGCAATTATTTCCTGATTGAAACCGCTCTTCGTCCGGCTTATCCCGTTAACACTCCGTTGATTGCAACGGGCGTTTTTCTGGCGGGTATGTTTGGGTTATTCAACCGAACGTCGCTGTTTCACGACCCCGACAGTCGTCCGTCTGTTCGCCGGATGATCGAGGAGGTAGCCTTGCCCGTCGTTTCTGCCGGGTTTGTGTGGGTTATGTCGTTGCAAAGCCAATCGGTGGGAATGGCTTCGGCATTGGGGTTGTTTGTGCTGGGTCTGTTTCTGTTTGGGGGTAAACTACTGCTCGGTCTGCTGACGGTGCTTCGTAACGATCTGCAGGCCAATGCCAATAATCGTCAACTAAGTCAGGATCAGCGTATTTTGGTAATTCAGTACGACGCACAAGCGGCCGAACTCCGGCGCGACATCGACACGTTTCGCACGCAGAAATGGCAAATTCTGCCCGAACTGTCCCGCGCCGAAGCCGACCGAGACCGCCTGAACACCCGGCGCGATATGCTCATTCGCCTGTTCGAGAGCGAGTTCAACCTCGCCCGTTCCATCCGTGATCGCCTGAGCGATACACAACGCCGGGTCATTAGCGGTCATCTACCCGCATAGTCGGTTCATTCACAACACATATCGCAGGCCAAACTGAAACTGCCGGGGCGGTGCCGCCGAACGGGTGGTGATGCCCGAACCGCGTGGCCCAAGCTGAAATTGATTCGAGGAACCGCGCACAACGTTGAAGCCCGAAATGTTCTGGGTGTTCAACAAATTATACCCATCCGCCGAGATTTCGAGACGGGGCTTACCCAGAAACCGCACTGTGTATTTAACCGACAAATCGACGGTTTTGGCCCAGGGCAGGCGGTCGTTGTTGCGGGTTTCGCCGGGCTGAATATCCGAAGGGAGACTATAACTCTCGCTGTCGCCGTTGAGATCGGTGGTGCCATATAGTTTGGCATCGGCCACGCGGGTAATTGGTAAGCCACTCTGTAATAACATAGTAGGTGTAATCGCGAGGTTTGGAAACGGGTAGTAGTAGAAGATACCGGAGAATACGTGCCGCCGGTCGTTGTCGTCAAACACATACTCGGCCTCGTAATTGTTGGAGTCCTGCGCCCGCGTGTTGATGCCCGTTGTGTTGCTTTTGATCACCGAGAGATTATAGCCCAGTCGGTAGGCATATTTGTCGGTTCCGCGCAGTTTCTGAAGCACGAAGTTGGCTGCCCAATACCGGGCAATACCATCATTACGGGTCTCGAACACATTGCGCGAAATGCCCCGGAGTGTATCGCTGCCGTTCACCAGAGCATAGGCACCACGTTTGTCGGTACGAATGGGAATGGGGCGGGTCAGGTCGGCCTGGGCCACGGTTCGTACTTTCACATCAGCCGCAATATTGAGCGGGTAGGGCGCGGGTGCGTTCAGGTTATAAATATAGTAGAGGTCGTTGGTGGCCACATGAACCAGATCGACCGAAAACAGCATGTTGTTGGTTTGCTTGCGCTGAAAACCCAGCGAAAACTGGTGCGAATACGGACTCTGGAATCCGTTGGGGTTCATAATCCGAAAGTTATTGCTGAACTGCCTGTCGCGCCGAGCCTGCAACTGATCCGAAGTTGGGCCGTTAAGGTAGGTGACGGCGGTGGTGGAGCGGGCGTTGAGATTACCGGGGAATGTGACCCGGTCGATGTCGGTGGAAGCAGGCAACAGGCCAAGCCGCTTTAGTTCGGCCACTTGTTTCTTGAAATCGGCACTGCTGCTGCTGAATTGCAGGTTGTCGCTATAAACCGAATACTTGATCTTGTCGTAGAACATGCCGTAGCCCCCCCGAATCACGGTTCGCTCGTTCAGTTGGTAGTTCAGCGCGACGCGGGGAGCCAGGTTGTTGAGGTCTCCCTTCTTGCCCGAAGCGTCGGACTGTCCCCCCCTGGTCAGGTTGTCATAATCATACCGCAAACCGAGCGTCAGGTTCAGGTCGGGCCGGAGTGCCCAAAGGTCTTCGGCATACAGGCTAATCACGTTCTGACGAGTGCCAAAGGTGGTGGGCCGGAGTTCCACATCATAAGTCCGCACCTGCACATCGCGTGGAATATCATTCACGTTCAGCGTGGAACCGAGGTTCCTGGTTTTGAGCGCGTCTAACTGAGCCTGAGTCAATTGCACGTCGTAGGTGCCATACGGGTTTGCCCCACCCAAAAGGGCATAATCGGACGTAATAAACTCAACCCCGGCTTTCATGGTGTGCATCCCCCGCCGAAGCGCGAACTTCTGCTGAATCTGATCGGTGTTCTCGATGTCGTCGAAAATGGCCCCGCTTTGGCCAATAATCGCGATGGGGACACCGTCCGGGCCACGCACCGTGGCCGATGGATTGGTTGGGTTCACGGGTTCGCGGTAATTCCAGCGGAACCGCGAGTGTTGGTAATTAGTCTCGCCCGTGAATTCCCGGCCCAGCACATAAGCGTTTTTCAGGCCAATCAGATACGTCCGGTTTTTTTGAGCCGAAGCTGCCGAGGGGAACAATATGCCTCCTTCCAGACCACCGCCCTGCCGGTCGATGTTGAATGTACCAATGTTGGCCCGCAGCGTGGTTTTGAAGCGGCTGTTCCAGACCTGATCTAGCTTCCCCGACACATAGGAGAAGTAATTATGGCCCGTCACAATTTCATTCACGCCCAGCGAGGGAACCGCCAGCCGGTTGTCTTTCCGGTCGAAGGTTTGCTCCACGTTAACGTAGAAAAACGTTTTGTCTTTTTTGAGTGCCCCACCGAGGCCAAAACCAGCCTGATGCCGCTGAAAACCGTCTTTTACGGAGTTGCCCGACAAATCGGCGGTGGCAAAGCGCGAGGGCGAGTCGACGACGGAGCCGGGTCGGGTCAGGTAATAGGCTTCGCCCGTGAGTTCGTTGGAGCCGGAGCGGGTGGTCACGTTGATGACCCCGTTGCTGGTGTTGCCAAACTCGACCGAATAGTTGTTGGTATACACTGTGATTCCCTCGGCAAACCCAACCGGTGTATTGAACTTCATGTTACCCAAAAACCGCTCGTTGTTGTCCATTCCGTCGATCAGGTAGTTGGTATAAATACCGTTCAAGCCGGTTATGGCCACATTTGGGGCCTCAGCGTAGCCCTGCGTGGCCAGCGTCAGGTTGGGCAGCCGATAGAGCGCGCGCGTAATGTCGCGGCCTTCGAGGGGCAAACTTTGCAATTCTCGTTTCGAGACTAAAGCCGATACCTCGGCATTTTGGGTGTTGAGCCGCGCCAACCGCCGGTCGTTAATCACCACCTCATCGAGTGTGCTTTCGCGTCGGAGCGGTAATTGAAGCGTAACCGTTGCCAAACCCGATGCCGGAATAATCACGTCCGATACCTCGTCATCAACGTAGGCCGAACTGGACCGCACAAAAACCCGGTAGCGACTGGCCCCGCTTATGTTGGTGAACTGGGCCTTACCCATTGCGTTGGTGCGGGCCGAGTCGAGTGATTTTGTGCCGCTATTTTGCAGAAAAACCTGTACACCCGGCAGTGAACGCCGGAGCAATAAATCGGTAACGGTAACTTCAATGCGTTGCTGTGCAACGGCTGGAATTGACAAAAATAAACCAATGGCCAAAAGCCATAAGGTAGGTAACTGTTTCATTATTAGAATGTTGAAAATAGAAAACAAGGCTATTAGCCAACAACCAGAGGGATGTTGGGCATATGGCCGGAACAAGTGGGAGCCGAAAAACTATCGGCAGTAGAGAGGAGACAACAGAAATGGAGGTGCCCGCAGCGGGCCGCCGGGAAACACGTCGGGCTGCATGGCCCGATGAGTCAAGACTCGACTAAAGAAATTTACCCACCCGTCGATCAGGCGGAGTAACTGGCCAACGAACGAATTGATGGACTCAGAATCAGTTCGATACGTTCGGATATCAACCGCCCGGTTAAGGTCGCTCTACGCCCGCAAGGGTAGCACGGTGTGGGCGGCAAACTGGGCACAAATGGCCTGGTGAAGCTGGTTGGTTTGCCAGGGCAACTCCCGCAGTGCATCGGCCTCAAACTGAGTGCGGGATAGGCCCAGCAAATACACCCCCCCGCGATTGTCGGGGCCGATCACCACACGCCCGGCCTGCAACTCGGTGGCTGCGTTGGTGAGGTCGGCGGCAGTGAGGGCGGGACAATCGTTGCCAACCACCAGTAGTTGATCAAAACCCCGTCCGAAAACAGCCTGAATGGCCTCCGACAATTGCCCGCCAAAGCTACCGGAATGCGGAATAAGATCAGTGGAAGACAGAACTGGAAAGCCTGTTTGCTGCGCCGTTTGCCGAACCCGCTCATTCAGCAAATGCAGGGCATGGCGGTTCGTATCAGCATGGACTGAGAGTTGCTTCCGGGCTGCGTCTTGGGCAATGGGCCGGGCAAAAACAAGTATGGCGGTAGTTACTGACAAAGGGAACGCTAAGAATGGCTACGGCAAACATACGTGCCAACTGGGCAACATAGATTTTCGGTAGCCATTCACGAGTATAAAAAGGGTTTTTTCCGAGTCTGCGGGCCAGAATCACTGTCCCTCTCGGCTCACCCCGAAGGTTAAACTACCCCAGTAGCTTTGCCAATCGGCCTGTTGACCATTTTTTGGAGTCGGTTCGTCGTTCGGAATCATCCGTACTGCGCTCACCATATTCCGGCCCATGGCCAGTTTAAACTGAACGCGGCCATCGGCATCGGAGCGTTGTTGCGCTTCGATAGCCTTGCTGGCTACAGTTGTCTTGACCCAATGCCGCACCAGGGCGTTGGCCAGTGGTTTCCCCCGAAACAACACCCTGAACCCCGCCATTTGCCCCTGCCGGAGTGTGTAGGGGTTTTGCGTGGGCGTAATGTCGAGAGTCAGGTTCGTAGGCCGGGCGTAGGTATCGTCGGGTTGGTCGCCCACCTGAATCAGCGATTTGGCGCATCGGCGATACAGTTCGCGGCTCGGTTTGTTGGCCTGCCCCTGTTGTTGACGGGCCGCAATCACGTTGTCTAAGCCATCTTCTTTGAGGTATTCCATAAACTTGTCGGGGGCCAGTTTGATAAATTTGGGCGTGTTCGTAAATACCAGCAAGTGGGTTCCCGGCTGGGTGACTTTGATCGATACCGGGGCAAAATTGTTGCCCACTAATTTGGGCGATAAATCGACGGAGTCCGTGGCTGAGTAGTGCCTGTAGATAACGATCTGGTTGTTTTTTCCCTCAGAGGGTTCGCCCCGGAAGCCCTCGCCCACCAGGATATTGATAGGAATCAGGTTGCCGGGCGTGGCGAAAAAGAAAGCGGGCTGGAGCCAGAATTCGTGGGCCGTGGCCAACAGCGAAACGGCCAGTAAAGCGGCTAAAGTGACGTAGCGGTGTTTCATATGGGCTAAAGTACAGTGTTTTGCATCTATTTTTGTAAATTTAGGCCGAACCTAACTTGTCATCAATGCCCGGCTCAGACGAAGAGTATCAGTATTGGCTTGCTTTTAAAAAAGATGTTGACGAGAGAATAGGCGAACTGGAAGTTGAGTTAATGCTTGCAAGCCCCCATTCCCTTCTTAATAACGAACATGAGTTCCTTATTAAGAAGGTCAGAATGTTTCGCGAAACACTCAATAAGATTGAGTTAAAATTAGACAATTTAAAATAGACTCACTCTACTAATAACAAGAGAATTATGATACAGACAGAAGAGTATCTCCAACAATTTAAGCAGGTCAAATCACTGGCAGAACGGCAACAGGTAGCTATACAGTACAACTCATTTTATGATCAGTTGACCGTTGAAGACCAACGGAAAGCCGATCAGGTAATGAGCGTTCTTTGGCCGGGTATCAGCCTGAAAATAGACGAACTCGATCCACTTATGGCTCAGGCAGAACAGTTTTTGCAGGGCGAATCAGCGTATCAAAAATAATACTTCGTTAATCCCCACTGTAACCCATGAGGATAAAAGTAATTGTAACAGGGGCCACCGGCATGGTTGGCGAAGGCGTTCTGCATGAATGCCTGCTGCATCAGAACGTTGAGAAAGTGCTGGTTGTTGGCCGTAAATCGTGCGGAGTGAGCCACCCGAAATTAGCCGAACTGATTGTGTCAGATTTCTACGATCTGTCGGCAGTCGAAGCCCAATTGGTAGGCTACAATGCCTGCTTTTTTTGTTTAGGGATCTCCTCACTGGGTATGAGTGAAAGCGATTTTACTAAAATTACCTATACGCTCACCATGAGCATGGCCCAAACCCTCAGTCGGCTCAACCCCGACATGACGTTTTGCTACGTTTCTGGAACTGGCACCGACAGCACCGAAAAGGGCCGTACGATGTGGGCACGGGTGAAGGGCAAAACCGAAAACGACCTGATGAAACTGCCCTTCAAGCAGGTCTATAACTTCCGGCCCGGCTACATTCACCCGACGGAGGGACTCAAAAACACGCTGTCCTATTACAAATACCTCGGCTGGCTATACCCGGTTTTTCGGACGTTGATGCCGGGTCTGGTGATCACCATGAAGCAACTGGGACAGGCCATGATTAACACGGTTGGAAACGGCAACCAAAAAACCGTTGTTGAGGTGAAGGACATGGTGGCCTTAGCCAACCGAACCTGATTCATGCACCTGTATATTCATATTCCTTTTTGCAAACAGGCCTGCCATTATTGCGACTTCCATTTCAGTACGAACCTGAGCCAGAAATCGGCTCTTGTTGACGCAATCGGGCAGGAACTGGTTTTGCAGAAAGATTACCTGCCCACCACGCATCTCGATACCATTTATTTCGGGGGTGGCACTCCTTCGCTGCTCACCGAGAGTGAGTTAGGGCAATTATTCGACGCAATTCATCGGCAATTTACAGTGTCGCCGACTGCCGAAATTACCCTCGAAGCCAACCCCGACGATCTCACCGCCGACAAACTCACTATGCTCCGGCACTACGTGAACCGGCTCAGTATAGGTCTGCAAACGTTCAGCGAAGAAACCCTCCGCTGGATGAACCGCGCCCACACCGCCACCGAAGCCGGGCAATGCGTTCGGCTGGCCCGCGAAGCCGGTTTCGATAACCTCAGCATCGACCTTATCTATGGGATTCCTGACCTCACCCGACCCGTCGGGCCGATTTGGCTCCACGACCTCGACCGCGCTCTGTTGCTCGATGTGCCGCATATTTCGGCCTATGCGCTGACCATTGAGCCCGACACGGCGTTTGGCCGATGGACCCAAAAAGGGCAGCTCAAACCAATTGATGAGAACCTGGCTGCCGATCAGTTTGAGCAACTCAGCAGCGCGTTGCGGGGAGCGGGCTACGATCATTACGAGATTTCGAACTTTGCCAAACCCGGCCATTATGCCCGGCACAACACGGCCTACTGGCAACAGCAACCGTATTTGGGCCTTGGTCCGAGTGCGCACTCCTACAACGGACATAGTCGACAGTTCAACGTGGCCAACAACACACGCTATGTGCAGGCTATTGCGAAGGGCGGACTCCCCGCTGAAATCGAAATTCTGACCACCACCGACCGCGTAAACGAATACCTGCTCACGGGACTCCGAACGCAGTGGGGCTGTTCATTGACTCAGTTAAATACCTTGCTGGGCGCAGATTTTGTTGACCAACAAACCTTCGAACTGGCCGATCTTTACCAGAAAAACTGGCTGCATGTGCAGAACGGCCATCTGTTGCTAACCGAACCCGGCAAACTATTTGCCGACCGGGTAGCCGCGAGCTTGTTTGTATGATTTCGGGAACCGATAAAACAGTAACTTACCCGAAAATAGCCCTAAATCAATGGAAACAGTCGCATCGCCCCTGCTCGAATTACCCAGAGGAATCTCGCTCAACCTGCAATTCAACTCCGTTGACGAAGCCCGGCTTCACCGCAAAAAG
>JAJAYX010000418.1 GCA_026785985.1 Rudanella sp.
CCTGAAACCCGCGAATACATCTCTGAAACTCGATTTTCGCCCCCATCAACTCAACACGTATCGACTTCGGTTCTAAACGGGTCAACGCTATTTGCTACGCATGAAATCACTCGCCATCGGTATCGACATCGGGGGAACACGCACCAAAATCGGGCTGGTAACCTGACCACCGGGCAGGTGGAGGCCATGCGCGTTGCCCCCACCGAGACGGAGGACGGGGGGCGGTTTCTGGATGAGATTGGCAACGCCATTCGTCAACTGAAGGGCATTGCCGCCGATGAAGGCGTTACCATCAACGGCGTGGGCATTGGCGTTCCGGGGTTTGTCTTTGCCAGTGGCATGGTGGATTCGACTTACGGATTTCTGGAATTTATGGAGGATTATCCACTGGCCGACTTTATTCAGCAACAGCACGGACTGCCCTGTCTGCTCGACAATGATGCGCGGGTAGTGGCCCTCGGCGAAGCCCTCTACGGGCAGGGGAGGGGCCATAATCGGGTACTGGTACTGACGCTGGGTACGGGCCTGGGCGTTGGCTTCGTGGTCGATGAGAAGCTGGACGGACGGTTGCCTTACGGTCATATGGGCGGGCACCTTACCATCACCACCAACGACACGGTTTGCTACTGCGGCAAAACGGGCTGTCTCGAATCACTGGTATCGTCGGGGGGCGTGCTGCGTATCGCCGACCGCTTAGGCTGGCCATCCCGCTACCCGGAGCTGCCGCGCACCGCCGAAGCGATTTTCACCCAAAAACAAACCGGCAACCCGGACGCCGGAGCGGTTGTAGCCGAATACATGCAGTACCTTAAAACCGGCATCGACAACTACGTCAACCTCTACGCACCCGACCTCATTGTGCTGGGCGGAGGGATAGCCAAAGGCTTACGACATGATCTGGATAAACTGTACAATGCCAATTTATTACACGCCTACAAAACCTACAAAACCACCCTTGTTCTCTCCGAACTGGAAGAGCAGGCGGGTATTCTGGGCAGTGCGGCCCTCTTTAGATAGACGACTATGAAAAACAAACCCGAAGCCTGGATGCTGTACTCGGTAGCCGCTGCCTTTTTCTGGGGTTGCTGGGGCGTGGTGGCCAAGCTGATTTCTGCCGACGTGTCGCCGTTTACCAATCACCTGCTGTTCAGCGTGGGGATGTTGTTGACGCTGCCGCTGGTGCTTAAAAAAGTCCGCAGAACCACCCCCAACCGCAAAGGCATCCGCTGGGGCCTGGTCGCCGGTGTGCTGGCCGTCATTGGCAATGTAGCAGTCTATCAGGCGTTCACGGCGGGCGGGCTGGCGGCCATTGTCATTCCGGTAACGAACCTGTACCCGCTCGTGACCATCGCGATAGCCTTGCTGGTTTTCAGGGAAAAACTGAACTGGATAAACGGAATCGGCATTTTGCTGGCCATTCCGGCGGTGGTGATGCTGTCGGGCGAGTCGCTGTTGTTCGATAATCCGGAGGCTTTCTTTCGGGGTTTTGGTGCGGGGGGTACTCAGTCGTGGCTACTGTATTCGTTCGTCGCCCTGTTTTTCTGGGGCGTGTTCAGTGCCGCCCAGAAAGAGACCACCAATCATATTTCGGCAGAATGGGCATATATCAGTTTCATTGGTTCGTCGGTCGGCATTGCGCTGGTGTTTGTGGCGTTCGGCTGGGCTGAGGTGGCTATGTCGTTCCAAACGTTGATGCTGGGGGCGCTGGCGGGTATGCTCAATGGTCTGGGTGTGCTGGCCAGTTTTGCCGCGTACAGTGCCGAAGGGAAAGCGGCCAAAGTGACGACCATTGCCGGGGCGTTGCAACCCGTTTTTACGATTGTGCTGGCCATTCTTTTTCTGAACGAGAGCCTGTCGGGCCTCGAATCGCTGGGTATTGTCCTGGCCGTTATCGGCGCGTTGACCTTGTCGTATGAAAAAGAAACTGTCCTTGCCGAATCACAACCTGTGTAGAAACCGGTCTCTACAAAAAATAACAACATGGACCCTGTTTTATCCGAAATTTTAGAGATTCCCGTCCGGGCGGCTGAGGTACTCACCCACCCCGTCGAACCGCTGCCACTGCATGTGCCATACCTCGGCATGGGGTCGTCGTATTTCGCGCCGTTGGCTTTCAAGTACATGGGCCTGCCCATCCTGCCCGAACTGGCTTCGGAGTACGTGTATTACCTGGCCAACGGCAAAAAAAAACCGCTGGCGGTGCTGTTGTCGCAGTCGGGGCGGAGCAGTGAGGTGCTGTGGTGCCGGGATTTGTTTGAGCAGTACGTGGCCGTGTCCAACGATCCCGACAGCGACCTTTGCACGGCTTCCAACGTAGCGCAGGTACTAAACATACGGGCCGGAGTAGAACACTATTCCTCGTCGAAAACCTACGTCAATACCCTGCTGGCCCTGTTTAAAGGGTTTGGCTTCTCGCCGACGGCAACGGTGGCGCGGCTTGCCGGTAATTTTGAGCAATACCAGCAGCAGGGCAAAGAACTGGCCGCTCAGGTGCTGGCCCTGCGGAAGCAGTACCCCATTCACGGCATGTACATAACGGGCAGTGGCCCCAACATCGGTTCTGCCTACGAAGCGGCCCTGATTCTGAGCGAAAGCACGAAGCTGAATTTTCACGGGTTGCCAATGGCCCAATATGACCACGGGCCAAAAGAAACGGCCCAAAACAGCATTGTCATTCAGATACTGGCCAAAGGGGCCGCTTACGACCGCAGCCGTCGCCTGTCCGACACCGTTGCCCGGTCGGGTGCGCACGTGTTCGCGGTTGAAGCACCATCGGACGTTGAGGAGCATTTTTCGGTGCTGTACACCATTATTCCGTTCAATTTTATGGCTTATTACCTCGCTCAGGCACTGAATATCGGCGAGACGTTTGTAGTAGGCGGGAAAGTTACCGAAGCCGGGTGAACCGGGTTTGTTCTTTTTTCAGGTTAGCCCCGCTTGTTTTATACCCATTTTCTCTATGTCGATGATCGTACGTTTCTGGTACCCACATATCTCGTTAGCTGCCTGGCTACCCCTGTCCGGGTACCGGTTGTTGAGTGGCTGGCTGATGCTGATAATTGCCGGGCAGTTCTGTTTGGCCCAGCCTACGGGTCAGCGCATTGCCGAAGAAGCCGCAGCCGCCAGCGCCGGGCGCGATTCGCTGGTGCGGGAGCGCAGCCGTATCGAGGCCGAATACCTCATCCGTGCGAACCAGAATATCGAGAAATACCGCAAAGGCGATGCGCAGATTCGGATTGTCGATGCCAGCGGAAAACCCGTGCGGAATCTTTCGGTGACCATCACCCAGGTGTCGCAGGATTTTCTGTTTGGCAATCTGGTTTTTGAACTGGGCGGGTTTGCGCCGAAAGAACCCTATAAAACGGACCTGTTCAAAGAGCGTTTCAAAGCCCTCTTCAACTTCGCCGTGCTGCCTTTTTACTGGGCCAATTACGAACGCAAACCGGGAATGCCGGACTGGAAACGCAATCAGGAAGCCCTCGACTGGTGCCGCGCCAATGGTATTACGGCCAAAGGGCATACGCTGGGCTGGACCTCACCGGCCGGTACACCGGGCTGGTTGCTGAAACTGCCGCCCGCAACCGCCGAAGCCGTTTATAAAGCCCGCATTATCAACAACGTAGCGGGCTACAAAGGGCAGATCGATATGTGGGATGTGGTAAACGAGCCGGTAAATACGGTATCCTGGGAAATGGCCCTGCCCGATACCGCCAATACCAACGACTTCCGGTACAACGTCAATAACGTATCTGTCGATCAGATTGCGCCCTGGGTAGAGCGGTCGTTCCGGTGGGCCTACGAGGGCAATCCTGCCGGTAATTACATCCTGAATGAGTATTACACCCTGGCCATTCCGAAAGTAAGGGAGCGGTTTTATCAGTTGCTGAAGCTCCTCAGAAGCCGGAATACGCCCATCAGCGGCATCGGTATTCAGGGCCACGAACCCCGCGAAATGTGGTTCTCGCCCATTGAGGTTTACAAGACATTTGACCTGTACGCCGAATTTGGGTTGCCAATTCACATCACCGAACTGATTCCGCAGTCGTCGGGCAAGGCCATTACGGGCTGGCGAAGCGGCACCTGGACCGAAGCCGCGCAGGCTGAGTTTGCCCATCAGTTTTATACGCTGGCATTTGGGCATCCGGCCGTGCAGACGATCAACTGGTGGGGCCTGTCCGACAAAAGCATATGGCTCAAAGGCGGGGGACTGCTCGACGAGAACTACAACCCCAAACCGGTCTATACTACCCTGATGAAACTGATAAAAGAGGACTGGATGACCAAAAATGTTCGGTTGCAGACGGGAAAAAAGGGTACTGTGGCTTTCCGGGGCTTCTATGGCCAATATGAGCTTGTTATTACCCGACCCGATGGCACGCAGCAAACGAAGACCGCCCACCTGCGCGAAAAAGCCGATAATGAGTGGATATTTACGCTCTGACGAACAGGGAAAAACAACAGGGTTCTATGAAACCGGATAGGTTGACCCGCCGACCATACTCATGAAACCGATTAAGTTTTACGCGCCCGAATGGGGTAACACCCTGCCTTTTGCTCAATTCTGCCAAAACGTGAACGATGCGGGCTATGATGGAGTCGAAATGGCCCTGCCGCCCGACCCGGACGAGTATCAACCGATTCTCGATACCCTGCATGACCATGACCTCGAACTGATTGGTCAGTACTATCAATCGTTTGAGCGCGACTTAAACGAACACGCCCGTAACTACGAAACGTACCTCCGGCATCTGGCCAATGCCCGGCCTGTTCTGATTAACTGCCAGACGGGGAAAGACTACTTTACGTTCGACCAAAACCGGCACTTGTTCGAACTTGCCGCCCGAATTTCGGCGGAAACGGGTATTGAAATCATTCACGAAACGCACCGGAACAAGGCTCTTTTTGCAGCCCATATCGCGCAGCAATACCTGACTGCGCTTCCTGACCTGCGTATTTGCCTCGACATTTCGCACTGGTGTACGGTGCATGAATCCCTGCTCGACGACCAGCCGGAAGCCGTGCAACTGGCCCTCAGTCGGGCCGACCATATTCATAGCCGGGTGGGGTATCCCGAAGGCCCGCAGGTAAACGACCCCCGCGCCCCGGAATGGGAAACAACGCTCAATACCCATCTGGCCTGGTGGGATACGGTAGTCGAAACGCACCGGGCAGCGGGTACCCAACTGACCATCAACACCGAGTTTGGCCCGGCCCCGTACATGCCGCTACAGCCCTATACGCAGGAGCCGCTGGCGAGTCAGTGGGATGTCAACGTGTTTATGATGAACTTGCTGAAAGAGCGGTATGGCTAAGCGAGTTGACATCATTACCCGGCCCGCTGCCTCCGCGCTTCCGGTACTCGAC
>JAJAYX010000419.1 GCA_026785985.1 Rudanella sp.
ACCCTCGACCGTGCGCCCGAAGGCTATGCTGAATTTGACAGTGGAGTAGCCAAGAAATTTGTGCTTGACCCGCATAATTTGATTCCGGCATAGCTTTAGAAAAAGACTCAGTAGCTAAACAGCCCCACCCAAGACTCTTGGATGGGGCTGTTTTATATCTTCAAAACCTCCGCTTAGCTGATCTTCAACACCGCCATAAAGGCTTCCTGCGGAATTTCGACGTTGCCGACCTGGCGCATCCGTTTTTTACCCTTTTTCTGCTTGTCGAGGAGTTTTCGTTTACGCGAAATATCACCACCGTAACACTTGGCTAACACGTCTTTACGGAGCGCACTCAGAGTTTCGCGGGCGATAATTTTCTGGCCAATGGCCGCCTGGATCGCAATTTCGAACTGTTGACGGGGAATCAACTCGCGGAGTTTTTCACACAGTTTCCGGCCCCAGTCATACGATTTTGAGCGGTGAACAATGGCCGAAAGGGCATCGACTTTGTCGCCGTTGAGCATTACGTCGAGCTTCACCATGTCCGATTCGCGATTCTCCATGAACTCGTAATCGAGGGAAGCATAGCCCCGTGAGATGGTCTTGAGTTTGTCGAAAAAGTCGAAAACGACTTCGGCAAGGGGCATCTCGAACTGAAGTTCGACGCGGTCGGCGGTGAGATAAACCTGGTTTTTGAGGACGCTCCGCTTGTCCATGCAGAGGCCCATGATACCGCCCACATACTCGGACTTGGTGATGATCTGCGCCCGGATAAACGGCTCCTCAATATAGTCGATCAGGTTTGGCTCCGGCATTTCGGCGGGGGCCGACACCTGGAGTTCTTCGCCTTTTGCGGTCAAAACCTCGAACCGCACCGATGGCACCGTTGTGATTACGGTCATATCGAATTCGCGTTCCAGGCGTTCCTGCACAATCTCCATGTGAAGCATACCGAGGAAGCCACAACGGAAGCCGAAGCCCAAAGCCGCCGAGGTTTCGGGTTCCCACACAAGGGCCGCGTCGTTGAGTTGGAGTTTCTCCATCGCATCGCGGAGGTCTTCGAACTCGCTGGTTTCCACGGGGTAAATGCCCGCAAAGACCATCGGTTTTACCTCCGAAAAGCCCTGAATGGCCACCGTAGCGGGGTTGTCAATCGTAGTGACGGTATCACCAACTTTCACATCTTTGGCCACTTTGATACCCGAAATCAGGTAGCCCACGTCGCCACACTCGATCACGTCTTTGGGTTCCTGGGTCAGGCGGAGGGTGCCAATTTCATCGGCGGTATATTCTTTGCCGGTGTTCATAAACTTCACCTTGTCGCCCTTGCGGATACGGCCATTTTTAACCCGGAAAATGACTTCGATACCCCGGTAGGAATTAAAATGCGAGTCGAAGATGAGGGCCTGTAACGAGCCATTCGGGTCGCCTTTTGGGGGCGGAATACGCTCGACAATGGCCGCCAGAATTTCGGGAACGCCAATACCTTCTTTGCCCGATGCCGGGATAATATCGTCGCGGTTGCAACCGAGCAAGTCTACCATTTCGTCTTTGATCTCTTCGGGCATGGCACCCGGCAGGTCAATTTTGTTGAGAACGGGAATGATGACGAGGTCGTTATTGAGGGCCAGATACAGGTTTGAAATGGTCTGAGCCTCAGTTCCTTGTGACGCATCGACCAGCAGCAACGCGCCTTCACAGGCGGCAATGGAGCGCGATACCTCGTAGCTAAAGTCAACATGGCCGGGGGTGTCGATCAGGTTCAGCGTGTATTGTTCGCCCTTGTACGTATAGTCCATCTGGATGGCGTGGCTCTTGATGGTGATACCGCGCTCGCGTTCCAGATCCATATTGTCGAGCAGTTGGGCCTGCATGTCGCGGGAGCCAACGGTTTTTGTAAACTCCAACAGGCGGTCAGCGAGGGTGCTTTTGCCGTGGTCAATGTGGGCTATAATGCAGAAATTACGAATGTGCTTCACGTCAGGAATTTAAAGGCACAAAAATACGCATAAAGTATGGATTTTGGGGATAGGAACGCGGATTGACCCGATGATATGTATTTTTGTCAATCACTTACTTCACTATGTCTCATCACAAACATTTTGGCTGGCTGCTTTGGCTGGCTTTGGCATCGCCCCTGGCGGGCATGAGTCAGTCGGTTCCGGCGACCACCTCCGCTCCGGCCACCACCAAACAACGCTTTGGTAGTTTGCAACAGGCTCTTTCGGCGGGCGGGCAACTGACTGGTTCGCAAGGCCCCCGCAGTGTGAACTGGATCGACAATGGCCGGGCGTTTTCGTACCTCGACGGGCAGACTACCATCAAAACATTTACGCCCCAAACCGGGCAGGAAACGGTGGTGTTCGACGGGAGCCAACTGACGTTTCCTGGTAAAACGGAAACGTTCACGTTTGGCTCGTTTCAGTGGTCGAAAGATTCAAAGAATATCCTGTTTCAGAGCAACTTCAGGCCTGTCTATCGGCGGTCGGGGGTTTCGGATTATTACTCGTATTCGGTGGCCGACAAGTTGCTGAAGTTGGTGGCCAAAGACGCGCAAACCGCCGAATTAGCCCCCGATGGCAGCAAAATTGGCTACGAACGGGGCGGCAACCTGTTTGTGTTCGACTTTGCCACGCAGAAGGAAACCCAACTGACCAACGATGCGAAATATGCGTTCTACAACGGTCGGTTCGGCTGGGTCTATGAAGAAGAATTTGGCCTCGCGCAAGCCTGGGAATGGTCGCCTGATAGCAAATTTATTGCCTTCTGGCAGTCGGATGAACGGCAGGTTCCAATCTACAAACTCACTGATTATAAAGGCTTTGATGAAAAATATGACTCGTTGCCCTATCCCCGCGTAGGCGATGCCAACCCGACCGTTCGGATTGGAGTGATTGAGATCAGCAACGGCAAAAATCAGTGGATGCAGGTCGCTTTAGAGGATGGCTACATTCCGCGCATTTACTGGACCAATCAGGAGGGGCAATTGGCCCTGATGCACCTGAACCGGAAGCAAAACCGGCTTCGACTGTTCATGGCCAACGGACGCACCGGCGAGGCAAAGCAAGTGATGGAAGAAACGTCGAAAACGTGGGTCGATGTGTTCGATTTCTTTGCGGGCATCAACCACCTGATGTATTTCCCGGCGGGCGTGAACGAGTTTTACTGGCTGTCGGATCGCGACGGATTCGCGCACCTGTACCGCTACGATTATTCGGGGAAACTGCTCAACGCCGTTACGTCAGGCCAATGGGAAGTGACCTACGTGCATCACATCGACGCGAAAAACCGCAAGGTGTATTTTACCTCCACCGAAGTGTCACCCCTTGAACGCCACTTGTTTGTGGCCGACATCGACGGGAAAAACCAACGTCGACTAACCAACACGCCCGGTCGCCACCTGGTGAATATGGCTCCGGGTGTTGCAGACCGTAGCGACGGCCCGGCAAAGAGCAACGGACTGTACTACATTGACCGTTATTCTAACACAACAACCCCAACCCAGGTGGAATTATGGGACGCAAAAGGCATGAGAATCAAGGTGCTGGAAGCAAACAGCCGGGTTTCAGACTTTGTCGACAAGAACGCCATTGCCGGCAAAGAATTGGTCAATTTCACCACTTCCGACGGGCAAAAAATCGACATTGCAGTTGTGAAACCCGCTGATTTCGATCAGAATAAGAAGTACCCGGTCATGCTCGATATTTATGGCGGGCCGGGGGCACAATCGGTTTACAATGACTTTTCGACAAACGGCTGGCATCAATATTTAGTGCAGCAGGGCTACATTGTGGTAAGCGTGAATAACCGGGGCAGTGGGGGCTATGGCCGTGATTTTGAAAAGATTGTGTATGAGCAACTCGGCAAATATGAAAGCCTCGACTTTGCCGAAACCGCCAAATACCTCGCCAAACAACCGTGGGTGGATGCCAACCGAATGGCCATTCGGGGCCACAGCTACGGCGGCTACATGAGCAGCTACACCATGCTGACGCATCCGGGCGTGTTCAAAGTGGCTCTTGTGGGTGCCCCCGTCACCGATTGGCGGCTCTACGACAGTATCTATACCGAACGTTACATGGGCCTCTTGCCCGAAAACGAGGCCAAATACACGGCATCGGCGGTCTCGACCTACGCCAAAAATCTGGCCGGCAAAATGTTCATTGCTCACTCGACAATGGACGAAAACGTTCATGTTCGCAACACCTTCCAACTGATGAACGCCCTCGAAGACGCAGGTAAAGATGCTGACCTCCGCATTTACCCCCCCGGCGCGCACGGCGTGGCCTACAACGGGGCGAGTTATATGCTTCTCTATCAGCAATACACGGATTATTTGGGGTTGAATTTGAAGTAGCAAGTGGGGGTGATTGATGCTACTAACTGGTATACTTATTGAGCCAGCTCAGGGCTTCATTTACCCCCCCTGCAAATGCCCGGCCAAACGGTCTCGCAGGTCGGTGTTAACCTCCTTTAAATGGTGAACCTGTTCCTGCAACACCCGAATCGTTTCGTCTTTCTGGCTTAGAGCGTGTTGGGGAATTGAAATTATTGAGAGTCGTGCCAACTTTGTTGTCTCCAAACATCAAAGCCATGACCAAACAATGGACGCCATTGACCGACTCTCAATGGGACGCAATATCTCCCTTTTTCAACACA
>JAJAYX010000420.1 GCA_026785985.1 Rudanella sp.
ACCGTAATGAGTCCCAGTTCACTGTGCTGCGTTTGCCCGCCAATGAGTCGATACTGGTGGAGTCGTTGCGGACAACAGCCACGTCTTCTTTGCGCTCTTTTCGTTCTTTGGCCTCCCGCTTTTCGTACTCTTTCATTATCTGCCGGAGGTTTTTGGTCGTAAACTCTTTCTGATTTTTCACCAGTTCATCCAGCGATTGCCCCTTCACGTCGCGCTTGGAAAGCGGAGTTTCGGGCTTAAATTTCTTCTCATCCACAACTACCACCTCATCCACAAAAGCGGGATTCACTTTCAGGTTTCTATACTGATAACTGACCACGGCATCGCCCCCGCCCTTCACGCCGAAGAACGACCCTTTGAACGAAATACGTCCGTTCACGGGCATCCACACGTTCTGAATGGGCGTGTAGGTTTGCCGTAAATTGATCGTAAACCCCTGTTGAAGAACCTGTTCCAATTGCAGACTGTGCAAGGCCCACGAGTTTTCGATAATATAAATAACGCCCCGAAACACACCCTCTCCCCACGAGCGTGGTGTTACACGAATCTTGCTGATTTCGACGGGATTACCCCCGCTTTGCTCCCGAAATGTGCCTTCATACTCAAATTTGTAATAAGCAAACGCCTTGGGTGAGAGGGGAGAAACCGCATTGTTGATTTCTGGTCGGTAAAACGACCCCATTCCAAACTGAGCCGGAATCAGTTCATTGGTTTGCGAGTTGCGCGAGGCAATCAGCCGTCGGCGGTAGGTGTTCGGTTGTTGAAACGTGACCTCCGACACCGACTCGAACACGTTGGGCACGCCCACCTTGAAATTGGCCTCCTGTTCGGCCTCTTTCAGCTGCTTGCCCGCCATTTTCTCGATCAGTTTCGGAATGCTTTCCACCATAAACGACCCCTTGCCATAAACCCGTGCCGTGTAGCTGTTCACCTGCAACTGGTGGAATTTGCTTTTAGCAATGGCCCGGCGCATGATGGTGTAGGCAGGGTCTTCGTTGGTCGAGCGGGCCTGCACTTCCTGCAAACGAAACGCCTGTTCGGGCATCACCACGTCGATGGTTTCAAAGCCGGAAGCTTTCACCTCCACTGATTTTTGCTGGGTCTGGAAACCAAGGTATTGGAACACCAGCTCATAACGGCCCGGGGATAGGGGCAACTCATAGCGGCCTTCGGTGTTGGAGATAGTGCCTGAAGTCGTGTTTTTGACCACAATAGCCGCATAGGGCAGCACATCGCCCTTATCGTTTTTAATAATCCCCCGGATGCCCTGGGCGCGGGTGGTCAGAACAGAAATCAGGAGCAACAGGCAAACAAATGAAAGACGAAACATACGGGCGGTTTTGTAAGAAAACGTCAAAGTAAGCGGGTCTGTTTGTATGCCAAAACTATTTATGGTCAATTAACACAAATTAAGGACGAACGGGATGTAAGGGAACCCAAAGTGCTTCTTTGCTTTTATGAAGGTAGTTTCGTTCAATGGTTATGCAGACTACTTTACAACCAATTTCCGTTCATCCAAAGCGATTGACACTTTGGATGGCCCTTATTTCGGTCTATATCTTGTGGGGTTCCACCTACCTGTTCATTCATTTTATGACCGAACAGAT
Source organism: Rudanella sp. (assembly GCA_026785985.1). Taxonomy (GTDB): domain Bacteria; phylum Bacteroidota; class Bacteroidia; order Cytophagales; family Spirosomataceae; genus Rudanella. The sequence goes on from JAJAYX010000420.1 coordinate 1,608, forward strand.
GCCCCCGCTCTACATGTCGTCAATGCGATTTCTGGTGGCTGGTACATTACTCTACAGCTATGCCCGCCTAACCGGATCGCCCCGCCCGACCTGGACTCATGTACGCTCGGCGGGCATCATTGGGTTGTTGCTGCTGACCATTGCCAACGGGTGCCTGTCTGTCGCACTGCAACACATTCCAACGGGGATGGCGGCTTTACTGGCGGCCAGTATGCCCGTGTTTCTACTGTCGATCAACTGGCTTTGGTTTGCCAAAACCCGTCCAACAAACCTGGCCCTGATGGGCTTGTTACTGGGTTTTATCGGTATTTATTTTCTGATTAAACCCAACAAGATGCAGGGTTCCGGCACCATCGAAGATAATCTGATTGGCACCGGGCTGGTAATGGTTGCGAATGTAGCGTGGGCGTTGGGTACCCTGTTTTCGGCGCGTTTGCCTTTGCCTGGGCAAATGATGTCGAGCGGGTTACAGATGCTCACGGGGGGGCTTATTCTATTAATGTTCAGCCTTTTGGTCGAACCAGTCACTCCCATGAGCATTCTCGATGCCCCAACTGAAGCCATTGGCTCACTGGTTTATCTGGTGATTTTTGGGTCTATCATCGGTTTCTCATCCTATGCCTGGCTAGCCCGCAACGCGCCCCCCACGCTAGTCTCTACCTACGCCTATGTAAACCCCGTGGTAGCCATGATTCTCGGCACCCTGTTTGCGGGCGAAATCTTCACGGCTCAATCGCTCATCGGAGCGACCATCGTGGTTGCGGGGGTGGTGTTGGTTACGTTGGGGAGGAAGTAGGTGGCAAACTTACACTCGTCCAGCCTCCGTCTACTACTAAACTTTGGCCGCTGATGTGCCGCGAAGCCGGATGAAGCAGAAACAGGGCCGCGTGGGTCATATCGGCAACGGTGGCCGGGCGGCCCATCGGCGTAATCCGAGACCAGATTGGCACGTAGGTGGGATCGTCGAGGGTGCGTTCGGTTTGGGTGGCACCGGGGGCGAGCGCGTTGATCGTGATGCCGTGGGGCGACAAGTCGATGACCAAATTTTTGGCCAACATTTCCAGCGCGGCTTTGGTCATGCTGTAGGCGGCCAAACCGGGGTGCGCCTGATGCCCCACCACCGACGACATCAGCAACACACTGCCGCCCCGTCCCTGCGCCCGCATCTGCCGGGCTGCAGCCTGGGTCAGAAAAAAGCTTCCTCGCAGGTTCAGGTTCATCACCTGCTCGAAGTGGGCCGGGTCGTAGTCGAAGAAATCGCCAAAATGAGTCAGGCCCGCGTTGGCCACTAACAAATCGAGGCTACCAAATTGATCGACAGCCGTTTGTACGAGCTTTCGGGTAAACGTCACGTCGGAGGCATCGCCCGCCATCGCCTGGCATTCACCCCCGGCCTGCCGGATTCGGTCGGCGGCCTGGTGGCACAGGGTTTCGTCCAGATCGTTGAGTAACACGCTGGCCCCCTGCTGGCAAAGGCCCTCAGCAATGGCATACCCGATGCCCTGCCCGGCTCCGGTCACGATAGCGGAATGGTTTTGAAACGTCATTTTATTTCGCTGCGTCGATCACGGCCAGTAACTCGCTGATCATCATGGCGGTGGCTCCCCAGACTTTGTGGTTTTGTATTTGAAAAAAGGGCGCGTCGATCTTCACGCCTTTGATGTCGATCTGCGTGTCACCCACAATGGTTTCATCCAGCAGCATGTCGAGCGGAACTTCCACCACTTCCTCTACTTCGCGGGGATCGGGATAAAAATCCGGGCGGTAGTTCATCATGCCGACCACGGGCTGGACAAAGAAATTGCTGGGGGGAATGAACAACTCGGTTAGTTCGCCCAACACGTTCACGTCGGACACGCGAATGCCAATTTCTTCCTGGGCTTCGCGGAGGGCCGTTCTGACCAGGTTTTCGTCGGTGCGTTCATGCCGGCCACCGGGAAAAGCCATCTGCCCGGCATGAACACCGTCATACAAAGGCCTCAAAATCAGGGGTAAATAAATTTCGCCGTGGGAGGGATAAAACAGGATCAGAATGGCACTCTTTCGGGTTCGTTCGTTAGGTTTAATGTTCAGTCGCATCCGTGCGCCGGCCATCATGCGCTGATGCGCAGCCACCCCCGGCAGGGGTTGCTGCAACCGGCGTTGAATAGCATCCGTAAACGAAGCGAAGTCCATAGACAAGTGAGGGGTTATTCCACAATGATTTCGTCGATGCCCAGCGTGGTTACCTGGCCAGCTTTAGGGTGATCGGCGGGGGTGATTCCTGCATTTTTGGCTTTTAAACGAACGTAGCGGGCTTTGGCTGTTTTGAAATCAGCAACCACCGGCACCACCGCCCACGGTCCTTCAATAGGAACGTTGACCGGCTGGGCAATCGCGTCTTTAAAGTCAGTTCCGTCGCGGCTCAGGGCAATTTCGACCGAAGTTGGCGGAAAAATCCGGTAGGGAACCCGTTTCTGGAAGTTTGCCAAGACTTTTGTTACCGACCGGACTTCGCCGAGGTCGATGGTCACTTCAAGGTCTTTGCCCCACGAACTAACCCACTCCATTTCGCTGCGGGCACCCTTTGCCACCTGTCCATCGGTCAGTTTGGTGCCATCGGGGTCAACGGCTTTGTTGAGGTTGCTGGTATATGATTTACCCTTCGCCCGGTGAATCACAAAGGTCTCGTTGAGCGTAGCTCCCGCTGTGGTGATGGCCCGCAAGGTGGTTGTTTTGTTGAGGGTGATCGGCATAATATACTCCGACGAACTGGTGTTGGGTTCGCGGCCATTGGTGGTGTAAAAAATTTTGCTATCGGAGTCTGATTTCTCCAAACGCACCTGTAATTGACCGTCGTTGTTGAATTGCGTACTGGCCCGCACATCCAACAGGCGTTTGCTATAGTTCAAACCGAGGTAATCGAGCCGTTTGAGGTGATTTTTGAGCCGTACCGAAAAATCCTCGAAGTTGCGGGGTCCGGCGGGCATCCAGCCAATTTCGGCCAGGGCAATGGCTCGTGGATAGGTCATGTATTCCACATATTCGGGAGTCGCAATATATTCCGTCCAAACATTACCCTGCACCCCGATAATGTATTTCTGCTGTTCGGGGGTCAACTCGTTTGGCGTTGGGTCATAGCTATAGACCTTCTCGATGGGCAGAAAACCACCAATGGAAAGCGGCTCCTGGGTGGGTTCGCCCTGGTACTTGTCCAGGTAACAAAACGCCCCCGGAGTCATCACCACTTTGTGTTTTTGTTTGGCGGCTTCAATTCCCCCTGCCGTGCCACGCCAGCTCATCACGGTGGCATTTGGGGCAAGGCCACCTTCCAGAATTTCGTCCCATCCGATGATTGCCCGACCTTTACTGGTCACAAACTTGTCGATTCGGCGGATGAAATAACTTTGCAACTCCTCCTCATTTTTGAGTTTAAGCTGCTTCATCAGGTTCTGGCAAAAGGCGCTTTTTTTCCAGGCATCCTTGGGACATTCGTCGCCCCCAATATGAATGTATTTGCTCGGGAACAGGGCCATCGTTTCCGTCAGCACATCCTGCAAAAACGTAAACGTCTTTTCCGTCGGGCAATACACATCGTCGTAAACGCCCCAAATCTTACCTACTTCATAGGGTCTCGTTGGTTCACACGACAGTTCGGGGTAGGCTGCGATGGCCGCCAATGCATGGCCGGGCAGTTCAATTTCGGGAATAATCGTCACGTGGCGGGCCGCTGCATATCGAACAACATCTTTGATCTGCTCCTGGGTATAGTATCCACTGTGGGGTTGCCCGTCGAATTTGAAGGGATAATTTTCTCCATAATGCCCCACCATTGTCTGGTTGCGGGTGGAGCCGATTTGTGTCAGTTTCGGGTATTTTTTGATCTCGATGCGCCAGCCCTGATCGTCGGTCAGGTGCCAGTGAAAGGTGTTCATTTTGTGACGCGCCAGTAGATCAATAAACTTTTTCACCGAAGGCACGGGCATGAAGTGCCGACATACATCGAGCATCAAGCCTCGGTATTCGTAGCGGGGCCGGTCGAGAATCTGGCAGGCAGGCATCGTCCACGAAACCCCCGGCACCATTTTAGGGCTAAAGGCCGCTGTTGGCAATAATTGCATCAGGGTTTGCACGGCGTAGTAATAGCCTTTGGGTGTTTCGGCCTCCACGGTCACGCGGTCGGGCTTCACACGTAGCACATAGCCCTCCGGCCCGCACCGACCACCTTTATGGGCCTGGAAAACAATGGATTTGCCTTTTAATGAAGCGGGCGATGATGCCACCACGGCAATGGGCATTCCCGAAGCCGTTTTTAGCTGATTCGCCAGCAATTGAGCCGCAGCCTGCTGACCGGCATCTTTGGGAGTAGCCACCACACGGGTGGCATTGGTGAGGGTGAACTGCCCCTCCTGCCCCGCAAACTGGGCTGGGAATGGAAGCAGATTATAGGCATTTTCAGATTGGGCAAACAACGTTAAGGATGTGGTCAGGAGTAACAACAAGGCTGAGAAGGTGCTTCGGATCATGGGGTAACGAGTGAATGAAAACCAAAAGTAAGCATATGGCTCGGTTTTTGCACAAACCGTTTTCGCATCAGCCTCGCAACAATTCATATGACTCACACGTCTACGCACTCATGTATTTGGAAAAAAGCTACCGCTACATCGTTATTGAGGATGATGAGACCGATCAACTTTTATTACAAGAGCAATTAGCCTCCTTTGCGAACTTACAGTTGGCTGGTTCGGTGGCCAATCCGTTGGCGGCACTGCCCATTCTGGAGTCAGAATCCATCGACTTGTTGTTTATGGATGTGTTTTTGCCGTTAATGAATGGGCTGGATTTCCTTGAAAGCCTGCCCAATCCACCGCAAACCATTATTATCACAGCTTCCGATGCCTATGCCGTTCGCTCCTATGAGTTGGGGGTGGCCGACTACCTCACCAAACCATTCACGCAGGAGCGGTTGGAGAAAGCCGTTCAGCGCGTATTGAGCCGTTTTCCAACCGCGCTCACACCGATTAAACCTAACTATGTGGTACTGAAAGCGGGTTGGGAGTCTGTCCGAATACCCATCGAGAGCATCAACTACGTTGAAGCGTTCGGGGCGTTCTGCAAAGTGCATACCACGGAAGGCATGACAGTGGTAAGTGATTTCCTGGCAACAGTTTATGCCAAATTACCCCCGCATTTGTTCTTGCGGATTCATAAATCGTTCGTGGTGGCCTCCTGGAAAGTCCAGCATATGGGATCACGCCACGTCCTCGTTGGCCAGGCCCAGGTTCCCGTTGGAGCCTCCTATCGCCAAACCGTTGAACAGACCTTACTCAGTGAGCAGTAGGCAGTGCTTACTGCCTACTGCTTCACCACCTTCCGCACGACCACTGATCCGGCAACCCGAACCCGTATGGAGAAAACACCCGGCTGAGGTAAGTTGATTACTCGTTGTTGGTGCGTGGCTGCTTTCAGCATGAACTGCTGCACCACCCGGCCCGTGGCATCCACCACATCCACCTCAGATTCCTGGGGTTTGTTCAGTGTTAAATCGAGGGTGACAGAGCCTGTTGTTGGATTTGGATAGACACTAATTTGACCCCCGGCGAAGGTTTCGGTGGCCGTGGGCAACAAAACTGTCACCACGGCCTGTCCCGTTGCGATTCCCGCTCCGCAACCGTTGCGCAGGTTTGCTATGGCGTAAGTAGTAGTTTGGGAGGGAGACACCGGCAGCACCACCGGCGAGGTTTCCGACACAAATGTAGTGCCGTTGGTCAATGTGCCACTCCAGGGGCCGCTTCCCATAAGGGTGAGCGATACCGATGCAGGCGTTCCCGGTTGCACCGTTGCCGACCCGCTAATAATGGCTGCGGCAGGTGCCAGTACCGTGATTGGCACCGACGCAATCAACTCAGCATCGGGCAGTTGGCGAGGCACGGCCCGAATCTGATAACCGGCTCCCGGCTCGAGTGATCGGGGTATTACAACGTTAAAAAGCGTAACACCTTGTGTTCCGACCATCTGGGGCCGCTCAAAACTGCCGTTCTTATCGGATAGTTGTAGATCGTATGTCCAAGCTTGCGCCCGCGAGGTATTTTCAGTTAACAATCGAAACTCTGCCAACTGGCCTTGACATAGCGTAGCCGCCGATACAAGCGTAGCCGTTATTTTTGGGCGGGCCGATATTGTAATGGCAAAGTCGTCGCGGAGACAGTTGCGGTCGTCGGTGGCCGTAACGGTGAAGGTGCCAGCCTGTCGGCGGGTGAAACGGGCCGTGCGGGCGGTTTGCCCCGCTTCGTTCCATCGGTATGAATCAGCGGGCCACGAACTACTTAATTGAAGCGTATCGCCGTATTCAGCCGTGAGACGTTGGCTCTGCCCCACATTTTTCATAATCGTGAAGCGATCCTGAATGCTCCCGTCGGCGGCAATAAACTGGGCATCCATCCGGTTGTCGTTCACATCAAGCACCAACGACCCGCCTATCGTTTTAAACGTCGTCGCCATTGCCGGGTGGTTAGGGTTGTTGAAATACGCGCCCCCCAACGCCCCTCCCGACCCGTTCACCACATACACAATCCCTTTGCCTTTGGTCAGGATAGGGCATGAGTTGGGCGAGCCATCGTAGCGGGCGGTGGTGGTTTCGGCGAGGTGCTGAGCCGGGTCGAAAGTGGCCGCCAAACCCCGGTGGTCGCGAATTCGGTATGTCCGCTCATAGGTGTGGCTGTGGCCGTTCATCACCATATCCACATTGTAGCGTTCCAGAATAGGAGTCAAATTCTCACGGAGTAGCCGGAGTGCTTCTTCCGCGTCGGAATCTCGGGCGGTTTTGGTGTAGGGAGGGTGATGAAACACGACCACCGTCCAGGTTTGTTTCCGGGCCGACGCTTGGTTGGCGGCTAAATCGCGTTCGAGCCAGCGAACTTGCGGGCTTGTTGGGTCATAAAGAATCCATTTACCGTCTTCCAGCCCAAACGAGTCAAGCATCACAAAATGGACATTGCCATAATCAAAGGAATAATACAACTTCGACCCCGACGGAACGCCCCCGGCCTGCCCCCGATCCGCAAAACTAAATACGCTGAAATAGGGGCTATCGAATTTCTGGTTCTGGTCGGCATAATCGTGATTGCCGGGAACCGGGTACGACGGCAGACTCCGCAAATGGGGGCCATACACATCGAATATATATTTCTGATACTCCTCGTCGGTGCCGCAGCAATAGGCATTGTCGCCCATCCAGAGCCAGAGGTCAGCCGGACGGTTGGCGGTGGCTTTTTTGTATTGCTCATACACATCGGTCTGATTCTGAGTTCCATTGCCAAAATCGCCCAGCGACCAGATACGGAAAGGGCGGGTGTCGCCCGCTGGAAGGGCCGTTTTGAACGAATGGTTGGCGTCGCCCGACAGCCGGGTTTCGCCCTGACCGATGGCATAAAAATAGCGCGTGGCCGGACTCAATCCCGTTACCGAAACAATATGCTCCGTAACAGCCGCCGGGTCAGTTACCGACTGATTCAGGGCCGTGGCCGCCGTGCCAATCCACACCCGGCTGGCCTGGGGCGTGTCGGTGCGCCAGCGGATGGTGATGCCCGTTTGCGTAACCACTTGCAGGTATGGACCGCGAGTCAGGCGGGGAGCCTGGGCGTGAACAGAGCTAAAAAAACAGACTAAAAGCAGGGGAGCTAAAAATTGCTTCATAATGAAAGCCGGATTAGTCCGCAAAAATACAGTTTTTTCGGACTAATCCGGCTCTTACCGAAGTGAATAAACGTTTGTAAAGTTCAGGCACG
>JAJAYX010000421.1 GCA_026785985.1 Rudanella sp.
ATTCAGACGGTGCCGGTGTTGGGTCTCCGTCGTGATCTGTTTGTGGCCATACGCCTGCTCAAAATCCTGTTGATTTTTGGTCAACCACTGCTCATAGTTAAATCGGCGACTCCCCGAATCAGGATGCAGCGAACGGCTCATGGTTTTATCGCGCGCCGAGATAATGACGTGAACATGGGTCTGTTCACCTTCTTTCGTTTGCTTTGGCTGCGCTGCGCCGGTTTGTACGGCATCGTCTAAACCAGAGTAGTGTCGGCTTCGGTGAATGGTCGCATACCAAATCAAGTCGTCGCTTTTCAGGTGCCGTTGCCTCTTATCACTAAAATTAGCTGCATAGTTTTCCATCACCTGCCGGGTGTAGGCTTTCAACTTCTCCGGGTCGTTGTCGAGGTGTCGTAGTTCGTCCTGGCTGGGTGAGATCACCAGCGAATGAAACCGGGGCTTGTCTTTTTGCAAACCCTGCACATTTGTGTCGATTCGCTCCTGCACCTCCTCTGCCCCAATGCCCTCCCGATCTTGATCGAAAAAAATGGCCTGATCGGTCAGCTTTTCCTCGCGGGCCTCGTGTTCGGGGTAGTTGACCAGAAAATGTGACGAACCGGCATTTGAATAAATCCCCCCCTTTTTGGCGGGTAGTACACGTATAACCATCTTCCTCTCTCCTCAAACCTGTCTTCTCGATGAATTATCAGTTTATCAGTATCGTGGTTTATTATTATTACACTATATCACGATACTGATAGATCAGTATTTTGCCATCAACTCCTCGTATCGCTCCTGATAACGCTTATTGGCCCAATCCTGAATGGTGGCTAATTGCTCCGGCGAATCTTTGTACTGATGAAAAAGAAGATTCAAAACCAGATCGCTCGTCAGGTAGGAAAATAGACTCATGTCCTTGATGAACTTCAACTCTGAGGAAACTTCGCCCGGAACAGACTGGCCATTTTGATCAAGTTTGGCATCCACTTTTTCGAGGTGCTGTCGAACCGGCTCCATATACCACCGCACGGGCGGCCCCGTTCTCATGGCTTTGCAGATACGTAATGATCCGGTCAGTTGTCCGCACGACGGTTTCCCGAAGCGGGTTCTTGTTTTCGTCCTGAGTAGGGTCATAACCCAGCTCGATGTAGTGATCGACGGCCTTACTGAGAAAATCGTGCAGCGTAATTTTTTCAGCTTTCCCGGCTCCTGATTTTTTGGCCAGCTTCTGATTGAGCTTCTTTACTCGTTCGCGGGCACGTTGGGCCACTTCCAGGTCAATTTTTACAGTTTCACGCTCCATCTATCAATCAGGCAGTTATATACGATGGTGTACAAGCCATCCAGAACAATTCACTATCAATCAGTCAATTACAAGTAGCCTGTACACATTTACAGGGCGTTTTAGCAGCTAACGTGTTGTTTTACAGTCAATTGTACCCGTCTATCTTGCTAATCACAGAACAGGCAAAAGATAATACTCCTATAGAATTAGAAGATTAACGAAAGTGCAGCTTTCCATGCGTATATCAAACTCAGAAAATGACGTAATTTTTACCGGATATGTTTAGTCGATACAGTGGGCAACGGATTCCTAATACAGCCCTATTTTCTCTAAATCGTCAATCCTCCAGGTCTCAGGATGGTCTCTCCGGCGCGTTATCAGTTTGTGATGGTTCAAGTTAACAATCCGGCGGTATTTGGCCATTGAGACACCCGACTCCTTCAGGCAACTGTAGATGTTGTTTCTAACCCCGATAAAATCATCATACTTGTTCTTTTCCTCGTCCGTCCCAAACAACTCCAGTAATTTCTGTACATCCCCGTAGGTAAATCATCGTTCTCCTTTACAATGATTCAGCCCACCTTTTATTCAGTGTTGCTTTTGTTACATCTAGTTTAATAAATCATTATGCTGTGATACTGGTTTATTGTTATTTTAGTATCACAGCACAATGATTTACTTTATTACATAGCCTCTACTTTATCGTTCTGGTTTCCCCTACTACCAACCAACAATTGGCGGCAGTAGGTGAGGAGTAAGAAGTGGCCGAGCCGCCGGAGCGGTGGCTTTTATTCGTCGTTGCCTGATGTGATACCCTGAATGAAGTTGGCGGCTTTTTGTGCCTTCTGTGCAGCTTCAAAGAAAAACCGTTTCGAGCCGGCGTCCCGGTCGCCCCGCAGCTTGTTGAGCCAACCATTAATATAGGCCGAACTATTACCGATGGTCATGGCACTGATTCCTGTAATGCCACACAGATAAGCCGCGCCCAACTCAGCGGTTAATTCCTCTTTGCTGTACGTCTGGGAACCAAAAGCCGCAATGTCAGTAATCTCTGGCCGATTCAGTCGGGAACGGTGGCCCGTCGCGTGTACCAGTTCATGAAACAGGACGCTGTAATAATCCTCGGCTTTTTTGAAGTTCTGCGCCGGTGCCATATTCACCGTATCCAGAAACGGCGTGTAAAAGCAACGGGCCGGGTCGTTGTTCACCAGACGGGGGCGGTTCGGCATCTTCTCGATAACCTGCTGGCAAGCGTCAATCATTACTGACTCTTCCGGCATCACGGGTTCCTTAATTTCAATGGGTAATGTGGTGTCCTCGATGTTAAAAACCCGGTAGTACCGCAAGACCAATTTTTCCTCCTCACTGTTTGCCCCGCCTTTGGTCTTCACC
>JAJAYX010000422.1 GCA_026785985.1 Rudanella sp.
GATGTATCTGATGCGAATGGCAGCCATTACGCCGATGGGGGCCGTTGCCAACCATCAGAATTTCATGAACCAGCAGATTTTCGGGCGCGAGGCATTAGCCAACCGGGGGCAGGCAACCACCTTCAATTTTACCAACCCTTTTGCCTGGGATAACTTCATCCTATCCGTAAAACGAGGAGACCTAAAAAGAAAATAATACCGCGAAATCCTGAATCAGACGCCCGCCGACAATATTCGGCGGGACGACATGTTGCGGAGCAATTAAATCAACGGTGTATCCAACTCCGCCAGCGAGGCCATAATTTCTTCCTGCGTCACCTCGTGTTCCACTAATTGACCCGACATATATTGCTCGTAGGCCCCCATATCGAAATGGCCGTGACCGCATAGGTTGAACAGAATAGTGGGGCTGGTGCCCGCTTCCTTGGCACGTTGCGCTTCCCGAATGACCGCAGCAATGGCGTGTGTGGCTTCGGGAGCCGGAATAATCCCTTCAGAGCGGGCAAACTTAATCCCCGCATCAAAGCACTCTAATTGCTTGAACGATTGCGCTTCGATCAACCCGTCGTTCAATAGCTGACTCACAATGGCTCCCGCACCGTGGTAGCGCAACCCGCCCGCGTGAATGGGAGCCGGAATAAAATTGTGACCCAGCGTGTACATGGGCAGCAAGGGAGTCATTCCCACCGTGTCGCCGAGGTCATAGCGGAACACCCCCCGCGTCAGTTTGGGGCAGGAAGCCGGTTCTGCCGCAATGCACCGGATATTTTTCCCCTCTTCCAGATTGTAGCGCAAAAACGGAAACGCAATCCCCGCAAAGTTGGAGCCACCACCAAAGGGAGCCACCACAATATCGGGAAAATCGCCCGCTTTTTCGAGTTGTTTAATGGATTCCAGGCCGATTACGGTCTGGTGCATCAGCACGTGGTTCAGCACCGAGCCAAGCGAGTATTTGGTATCGTCGGCCTGCATGGCCAGTTCAACAGCTTCGGAGATGGCGATGCCAAGACTCCCCGGCGAGTTGGGGTCTTTAGCCAGAATACCGCGCCCGGCGGCTGTCCGGTCAGAGGGCGACGGATAAACGGTGGCTCCCCAGGTATTCATCATGATTTTGCGATAGGGCTTACTGTCGTAGCTGGCCCGCACCATATACACTTCGCACTCGATTCCGAACAACTGGCAGGCAAAACTCAGCGCACTCCCCCACTGTCCCGCGCCGGTTTCGGTAGTGATACGCTTTACACCTTCCATTTTGTTGTAATACGCCTGTGGAATAGCGGTGTTGGGTTTGTGCGACCCGGCCGGACTCACCCCTTCGTATTTGTAATAGATTTTGGCGGGCGTGTCGAGCAGTTTTTCGAGTCCGTAGGCCCGGAACATGGGGGTGGGCCGCCAGATTTTGTACAGTTCCCGAACTTCGTCGGGGATGCTCACCCATTTGTCGGTAGAGACCTCCTGCTTAATGAGTTCCATTGGAAACAGGGGCATGAGCATTTCGGGGCCAATGGGTTCGTGGGTGCCGGGGTGGAGCGGTGGCCGGGGCTTGTTAGGCATATCGGCCACGATGTTATACCAGCTTTCGGGGATTTCGTCTTCAGAAAGAGTGATCTTCTTTTGCATTCGGTTTTATTGTTAAGGTATAAAGCGGCTCAATTTAAGGGGTTTTAACGCACATAGCGTCGCCAGGACGCGAAGATTTTTTATCAGACGGCAGCGCCCCAATCTGCTCAAGCCTAACTACGATCTCCTATTTTTTCCGTATACTTGCCTGAACGAAATGGTTTGTGATGATGACAGCAGTAGCCGAAACAAAAGCCCCGCCAAAAACCCGGTGGGTGATTGCCCCGGCCCCGGTGCCGAGGGCGTTGATCTACGAAGAGTGGAAAGGTAAACCTGTTTATTACCTGATTCAGAAATCGCAGAAGATGCTCGACTTTGGCACCGAGCGCGTGATCTGAATCCTGACCGAAACCCGCAAAGTGTTCGTAGCCTCCCGCGATCAAAAGCAGTGGATCATCACCGACTGGGATCAGGACATTACCAGCGATGGATGGTTGCATCTTGAATATCAAGCAGTTATTAGACGAAGAAGAAATAGATTATTAAGCCCAATGAAACAGACCCTTATCGCCCTTTTCCTGCTGGCAATGCTGCCCGCCCTGGCTCAAACTACGGCCACAACCACCCCTATGGCTGCGGCAGCCCCGACAGCTTCTCTGCAAGCCTATGTCGGTACCTACACATTCCCCGATGGTACCCCCATCGGAAAATTCACCGTCCTCGAAAAAGACGGGGTGATTTACGGAGAAGCAGACGGCTACGGAAGCAACAAACTGGTGAAACAAACCGACACAGACACCTATCAGTCAACCAGTTCCTATGGCTCCCTCATCGTTTTTACCCGCGATTCGGGCAGTAAAGCCGTAACGGGGCTTGTGCTGAAAGTTCAGGGTCAGGAAATTGCCGCCAGGAAAGATGCGAAATGAGCCAAACTTCGTCAGGCCTGACATAATTTGAGCCCATACTGGTATAACCAAACCCTTCACCTTATGGTTAACCAGGAACAACAAGTCACTCAACAACGTGAAAACTCTTCCCCTGCTGCTGGCGGCTCAACTGACTGTCGCGTTGATCGCCTGTGGCCCAACGGAAAAATGCCCACAGCCCCGGTGGGCGTGACAATGTTGCCCGATGGGTCGATGCTGGTGGCCGACGATTCGGGCAATCGGATTTGGCGGGTTGCGGCCAGGTAATCCAATTGTTGCTTAACTTGTGGGCCAATAACTCATCTAAACCTGCTCACTTTATGCGCAAGTTCCTACTAACGGCCCTGTTGACCGTTTTTACGTTGTCGGTAACTGTGGTGGCCTCAACCACTGATAATCCCCCTAAAAAAGCCGCTCGTATGCTCCGTCATGCCGTTTTGTTCAAGTTTAAAGACAGTGCGTCGCCCGCCGACATCAAGAAAGTGGAAGATGCGTTTCGGGCATTGCCCTCGCAGATTCCTGAGATTAAGGGGCTGGAATGGGGCACCAACAACAGTCCTGAAAACCTGAATCAAGGGTTTAGCCACTTGTTTTTCGTGTCGTTCGAGAGCGAAGCGGGGCGGGCTGTATATCTCCCTCACCCCGCTCACAAAGCGTTTGGCAAGGTATTGGGGCCATATTTAGACAAGGTACTGGTGGTTGATTATTGGGCCGAGAAGTAAAGGAGAAGTTCTGTACTTTAATTCTTAACCTAATGCCCACTGTACTCCGAATTGCGGGACTCCGCTTCTTCTTTTACAGCAAAGAGGACAATGAGTCAATATCGTTTAGTTAAGCGAAATTGTGTCTTGTGCGGGCCTTTTTGGCTTTTATAGCTAAACGGCTTGAACGCCCGAATGAGCAAGCCCCCGGCGAAGCTGGCCAAACTCCCCTGCAAAGCCAGACCAACGGCCAGCCCCACCGTGCCAATCACGGCAATAAACGAGCTGGTTTCAACGCCCAGCGTACTTAAAACACTCAGCACCAAGGCCACCAGCAACCCAATTCGGAGAAGCGACAGCAAAAGGGGAGTTCGGTGGGGAGATCGAGCATCAGAGCCAGCGTTTTTTGCGGAAATAGAACAAGGTCAGCAACGTAGTTAACACCATCAGAACCAGCGCATAAACATAGCCATACCGCCAGTGAAGTTCGGGCATGGTGTCGAAATTCATGCCGTAGATACTGGCAATGAGCGTGGGCGGCAACAGCACGAGCGACAATACCGTGAAGAGTTTCACAATCTGATTCTGCTCCAGATTGACCAGACCCAAAAAGGTGTCCTGTAGAAATTCGAGCCGCTCAAAAATGAAATTTGTGTGTTCGATCAGCGATTGAATATCTTTGATCAACGTGCGGAGTTGTTGCTGTTCATCGGGAGTGAACCAGCCATTGGAACGAATCAGGGCCGAAATCACCCGCTGTTTGTCCACCACGCTTTCCCGAATGGTCATGGTCAGTTCCTGGTAGTCGTTGATATTGAGCAGCATCTCGCGGTCAAGTTTGGCATCCAAATCGAGTTGCTTGTTGATGGCCTTTACCTCAAACGAAATCTGTTCGATCAAATCGGCATCTGCATCAATGCGCGATTCAAAAATGGCAATCATAATCTGCCCCCCATCGCTGAAGGCAGCCCGTTTTGATTTGATGCGTTTCACCGTGTCGGCGAACGATTTCAGATCAGCCGCGTTTCGATAAGTAAACAACAATTCGTCTTTTAGCAAAAAACTCACCGGTACGCCAATATAACCCTCTTCTTTACTGGGAATGAGAAAGTTAGTATTGGCAATCAGGTAGTCGTCCTCCTCAATATACCGCGAACTGCTTTCGATTTCGGCCTGCTCCTGCTGACTCTGAAAACTGACATCGAACTTCTCCTCCACGCTTTTGATTTCGTCGGGGGTAGGGTTTTGGAGGTCAACCCACAACGTCCGTTCGGTATCCCGAAACGAGTCAATATCCCGAATTTTGCGAACGGCGGTTTCGTCCTGCTGGAAAATACGAATCATAGCGTAAAGATAGAGAGAAGGGGCAGGAAAGGAGCGGGTGATGAGGAGAGAAAAGGGATGTTACACCACTCAAAATTTTTACTACATTTACGCCTGATAAAAACTACATTCAATCGTAGCTCATTTTTAAGAACAATTACTCAATCAGTGAGTCACCCCTTTATCTGGGTATCTCCCGTTTTATGCAACCCGCCTTCGACTTAACCAACTGCGACCGCGAGCCGATCCAATGGCCCGGATTCATTCAGTCGCACGGCTATCTGCTGGCCCTCGACCCCACCACGTTTATCGTCTGGCAAGCCAGCGAGAACCTGAGTACCCTGACCGGCCAGCCCATCGGCCAGATCATCGGCCAGCCGGTGGC
>JAJAYX010000423.1 GCA_026785985.1 Rudanella sp.
GATGGTGAAGGTGCTTTATTAAGATTAATGATTTCTCTCATTCAGTACACCGTTCCGTACACTACCTAAAAACAAAAACGCCTAACATTCTGATAAACAGTTTGTTAGGCGTTCACTTTGTAGCGGGAGCTGGACTCGAACCAGCGACCTTTGGGTTATGAGCCCAACGAGCTACCAACTGCTCCATCCCGCGTTGTTGGGAGTGCAAAAGTAGTAGGGTTTTTCGGATATTCAAACTACCTTTGTAAAATAATTAACAGTCCCCTCCAGAAAATGTTTCAGCGGAGGGGCATTTTTTTCTGTAGCCACTGGTTATCAATACCATATGGGATCACCTGAATACGAAAATAATTTGCCGGACGAAACGTCGCCCGGCCTTAATTTGCCAGAAACGGACCTTCCCGGCCCCAATTCGCCGGAGAATGAACTGTCCGACGACGAGATGGCCCCCGATGTAGCGGCCATTGCAGCCGCCCAATATCCGGGTCGGGCGGGGTTCATCAGCATTGTGGGCAAACCCAATGTGGGCAAATCAACGCTGATGAATCAGTTGGTGGGCGAACGCCTGTCCATTATCACCTCGAAGGCGCAAACAACGCGGCACCGCATCATGGGTATCCTGAACGGAACTCACGAGGGCGAAGAATTTCAACTTATTTATTCCGACACACCCGGCATTATCGTACCCTGATACAAGCTGCATGAGTCGATGATGAGTTTTGTGCGCGGCTCGCTTGACGATGCTGACATAATTTTGTTCGTGACGGATATTTTTGAGCAACACGACGAAGACGACGTTCTCCAGCGATTGCAAAAGACCGACGTGCCGGTGATCCTGTTGATCAACAAGATCGACCTGGCAAGTGAGCAGGACGTGGCCGACAAAATAGCCTATTGGTAGGAACACTTTCAGGCCGCCCAGATCCTGCCCATCTCGGCCCTTAATGACATCAACATCGACCGCCTGTTCGATGGCATCATTACGCGACTGCCGCATCACCCGCCATTCTTCCCGAAAGATGAACTAACCGACAAGCCGGAACGGTTCTTTGCTTCGGAGATCATCCGCGAAAAAATCTTTCTGAATTATAAAAAGGAAGTTCCCTATAGTTCGGAAGTCATTATCACGGGCTTCAAAGAGCGCGACGACATGATTATTATCTCGTCGGAGATCCTGGTGGAGCGGCCCACTCAACGGGCTATTCTGCTGGGCGAAGGTGGTAAAATGATTAAAAAAACGGGCATTATGGCCCGCGAAGAACTCGAACGCTTCTTCAACAAAAAAGTATTCCTCGAAACATTCGTCAAAGTAGAACCTGACTGGCGCAACAAAGAGCGCGCCCTGAAGCGGTTTGGATACGATGAATAACAGCTAACAACAACCAGCCAACAGCTAACCGTATCGACTGATTAGCGAACTGATGGTTGTTGGCTGTTCACTGATCACTGAATTCATGTCAAACATCGTTGCAATAGTTGGTCGGCCCAATGTGGGGAAATCAACGTTTTTTAACCGCCTGATCGAACAACGACAGGCTATTATGGATAACCAATCGGGCGTGACCCGCGACCGGCACTATGGCTATGCCGAGTGGACCGATAAACGGTTCACGGTTATCGACACGGGTGGCTACGTGGTGGGTTCCGAAGATACCTTCGAGGGAGCCATCCGCGATCAGGTCGAAATTGCCATTGAAGAAGCTAACGTGGTACTGTTCATGGTCGATACGATGGTTGGTTTAACCGGTATGGATCAGGACTTTGCCAACATCCTCCGACGGTCGAAAAAGCCGGTTCTGGTGGTGGCCAACAAAGCCGAAACCGGCGAACGGCATCAGGCGGCTGCTGAGTTCTATGCGCTTGGCCTGGGCGATCCGTTCCCGATTTCGTCGCAAACGGGCAGTGGCACCGGCGATTTGCTCGATGAGGTGATCAAGCATTTCCCGACTGCCGACATGGAAGACCCCGACGCGGGCATTCCCCGGATTGCCATTATTGGTCGGCCAATCGTGGGCAAATCGTCGTTTTTGAACGTGTTGCTGGGTAAAGACCGCACCATCGTGACCGACATTGCCGGCACCACCCGCGACTCCATCGACACGCGCTACAAGGCATATGGCAAAGATTTTATCCTGACCGATACGGCGGGTTTGCGCCGGAAAGCAAAGGTCAATGACAACATCGAATTCTATTCGATTCTGCGTACCCTGAAGGCAATGGAAGCCTCCGATGTGTGTATTGTGATGCTCGATGCCACCCGTGGCCTGGAGTCGCAGGACATGAACATTATTGGGCAGGCCGTGAAAGCTAAGAAAGGCGTGGTGCTGATGGTGAATAAATGGGATGCTATCGAGAAAGACCAGAAAACCGCCGATATCTGGAAAAAGGAAATAAACCGGCGCATGGCTCCCATAGACTACCTGCCCATTATTTTTGCGTCGGTTCACGAGAAGCAACGCATTTTCCAGGTGATGGAAAAAGCAACGGAGGTGTATGAGAACAAGCACAAGAAAATCACGACCTCGAATCTGAATGAAGTGATGCAGCCCGAAATCGAGCGGCATCCGCCACCAGCCATGAAGGGGAAGCACATCAAAATTAAGTATATGCTTCAGGTGCCAACGCCTTCACCGACGTTCATTTTCTTCTGCAACCTACCGCAATATATCCGCGAACCCTACGAGCGTTTCCTCGAAAACCGACTCCGTGAACACTTCGGTTTCGATGGCGTTCCGATCACGGTTTTCTTCCGGCAAAAATAGGTAGAAGGGAAAAAGGGGAGCTGACGCATTTGGTTATTGCATCAGCCTCCCTTTCCTCCTTACTTATAAAGCTCCTTCCCCGTAGCTTCGTACTTGTCGCCCGCGCTCCAGAAGGGGCGGGTTGGGCGGTCGGCAATAAGGCGGGCGGTGTGGGCATAGGCCTGACAGAACCGGTGTAAATAACTAAAATTCAGTGATTCGGGATTGTCGATGGCCTGGTGATAATACTTGGCAATGGCTTCGTCGAAAGATTTGAAACCCGGCGAAAACGTGGGAGCGGGGACACCTTTTGCGGCAAAACTGACATTGTCGGAGCGGTCGAAAAGGCCCTGTTCGGGGGCGGGTTCGGCAAAAACGCTTAGGCCAAATGCTTTGGCTCCGGCTTCGATTTCGGCTTTGGCCCCCGTGCGTTCCAGTCCAATCACCGATACAATGGTTGTGTCGCTATAACCTGCTCCGTCGATATTCAAATCGAAAATGCTTTGTTTGAGGGGAATCAGCGGGTTCTCGGCATAATAGCGACTACCCAGCAAGCCCACCTCTTCGCCCGTGAGGGCCAACACCAGCACCGACCGTTTGGGGCGTTGCTCGCTCAAGGCTTTGGCGGCCGTGAGCAAGCCCACCGTCCCGAAAGCATTGTCGCGTGCGCCGTTGAAAATGCTGTCGGTGGGCTGATAGGCACTTCCGCCCTGCTTGCCCACGCCTATGTGGTCGAAGTGCGCGGAGAGAATAATGTATTCGTCTTTGAGTTTCGGGTCGGCTCCTTCAATCACGCCCGCCACGTTCACCGAGGGAGCGGGCATTTTGGGTCGCCCCGATGTGCGAAACATAACTGTTTGACCCGCTTCTTTCAACCGACCAAACTGGTTATTGGTATTGTTGATCCAGGCGTGTGTGAGGGGGCTGTTTATGGCACCGGCCACGGGCACGGCAATTTGTTCGCGGTTAAAATACTGCCCCACCATGCCCCACGGTATCGACTCGCTGTAGAGTTCGATGAGGGCCGAAACCCCTTTTTCGGCGGCTAATTTGCGCTTTTGGTTCGAGGCTCGAAAAATCTCCTGTGGCCCTTTAGCCTCCGGCGACCCGCCTTGTACGACCACAATCCGGCCTTTCACATCGCGGCCATTGTAGCCATCTTCGGCTTCGGTAAAGCCATAGCCCGCATAAACCACTTCGCCAGTTTTGTCGATTGACCCACCGGCCATAATCACGAGGTCTTTGCCCAATTTTAGGGAGTCTTTGCCCGCGACGAGTAATCCCGAACTGGCGGCACTAACTCGCTCTAAATCAATTTTTTGGTAGAAATCAGTTTGACCCTGAACGGGTTTCAGACCCAGCATCCGGTATTGTTCGGCAATATAGCGGGCAGCAATCATGTTGCCCACCGACCCCGTCCGGCGACCCTGCAACTCATCGGAAGCCAGGAACCGCATATGGGTCTCGGACTCGGCTTGAGAGATGCGGTTTTCGGGAAGGGTGGTCGTGGCTTTTCTGGGTTGAGCCAGCGTCAGGGGGGCACTCAACAGCAGCAGGAAAATGATGGTTAGTTTTGGAGTCATGGGATGGTTGGGCTATGGCCTTCATCTGGCAATTAGTGAAAGGTAGTTGTATGGGGTAATTCGGTAAAGATAGACAAGAAAAAACAGCATCACTTGCACTCATATACGACCGAATGCTGATTTTTCCGCTGGCTGGTCTGGCCGCTGCCCGACGTGCTAATGGTGTTCTGCTCCTGCCCCGACAGGCGACCATTTCCGTCGGTTTTCGGGGTGAACGTGGCCGACTCGCGGAGCGTGCTGCGAGTGCCGTTTTTGGCGTTGTAGATTTTGTAATCCTGCACTACCCGCTGTTGCCAGAAGCGACTTGGTATGGTCTCAACCAACTGACTCAGAGCCACTACCGTTAGCAAGCCCGGTTGTGAAAAATTGGTCATCGGGTTAACCAGGGTGCCATAAGTGAAGTCGGTTTCCTGCTCCACGGTGGTTCGGTCAGTAAGAGTAGAGGTCAGTTTCTCGGTTTTGAGAAGGCCTTCGGAGTCATACAAAAAGCTGTAGTCGCGAGAGCGGACGAATGAGTTTGCCGGGATAACCTGCCGGGTCTCCAGCACACGGGTTAGCTTGTTAGCCGGGTTGTAGGTCATTTCATAAATTGCCTGAACGGCTCCGTTTCGGGTGGCGGTTGCACTGACGGGTTGGGTGGTGGCTGCCACATTGCCGAACGTCAATACAAAAGCTCCATCGGAAGCTTTTGTGACTCCACTTATCGGGCTGTAATCAATCGTCAGATTTACTTGCCGGTCGGTGTTGCGTTCGCTCAATTGTGTCAGTTGGTTTTCTGAGTAGGAGAACGTGCGCTGCATTTGATCGGTCAGGCGACCATTGACATCCAACTGATCGGTGAGGGTGACAACCTTGCACAAAACGGTTTTGGGCGTGTTGTCTTTGTTACATCCTGAAAAAAAGGCAGTTAGCAGACCGGCTGCTAATAGTACACGAAATGTCATGGTAAGTAGCTATTACAAGGGTAAATCTACGGCGTTCTGGTAGGGTAATCAACGAAAATCGGGTAAAAAGTGGTATTTTAGCCTTTCTATCCTGTATCCTACTGATTGCATGATTGCCGAAGATCACCAGCAACTCCTTACCGACCGTATCCGAACCATTGGCCACCCCGAAGCCGTTCGGCGGTTTTTTGGTTTGCTGAAAGAACTCATCGACGTGGTGAACCTGCCCAACGGCGATGCTCGGCTGGCATTTGTGGTTCGGCGCGACAAGGTGGCAATTTCGGCCAATGTCAATTTTTTTCTGGCTCTGCGGCTTCACCGGCCCCGCTTCGGCGAACAGGAATACTGGCTCACCGTGAAGCGCAACTGTCTGGAACGCCTTGTCGATCTGGATGTTATGGATACCATTCCGTTGTCCGAAAAATCGGACTATGTCTCGGTCGTTATCGGGCAGGCCAATGCCCATTTATTGCACCACCCGGTTTTGCGAACATGTTGGGAAGACTGCCTGCTCGAACTAGTTGAAAGCAGCCGACGGGGGCCACACACGGCCCGGCACAACCCCGAAGTGTATCGGGCGGCTGAAGACGAAGCGTATCTTTCGGAACTGATCCGGCTGGCCGATAACCCCGCTCTGGGCGAACGATTCGAGGGCGTTTCTGAACCCGAAGCCGAGTATGAAACAGCCCAACCCGAATCACTGAACGTCGGCCCGGCGAGAAATCTGATTTTATACGGGCCACCAGGTACGGGAAAAACGTTTGCGCTGCAACACAACTGGCTTGCTATCAGTGAGCCATACGGTACAAAGGTCGGTACGCCCGCTGATTTCGTGACATTTCATGCGTCGTATAGTTACGAAGAATTTGTGGAGGGAATCCGGCCCGAAACGCTGGGCGGGCAAATCAGCTACCGGGTGCGAAAAGGCATTTTTCACCGGGCCTGCCTCACGGCTCTGCAACAGGCAGGCTACCCCACAATGGCCGATTGCCTGAACGACTCGCCCGCCAACCGGCAACGACGATTCCGCCTGGCACCGCACCATTTTTTGCTGATCGACGAGATCAACCGGGCCAACATCGCCAGCGTTTTGGGCGAACTCATTACCCTGCTCGAAGA
>JAJAYX010000424.1 GCA_026785985.1 Rudanella sp.
ATCTGATGCGATAATCGGCAAATCAACGGGTAAACGGCCATTTCTTTCGCCGTCCGCGACTCAAGCCAACCCACTGCCAACCGCTCTGCCGACACCACCCGTTTCTGGAAATCGGCGGGGAGTTTGGCCATGAATTCTTTCTGTTCGGTGAAGGTCAGGCCATCGGCGTGGGCGTAATTATCAGAGAAATTCAGGCCAATCTTTTTTGGGTTTCGCTTCTGGATAATGTCCACGAGGGCATCCCATTGGTTGGGCCGCACGTCGATGTCCCAGGCCCCTTTGAGCAGATTGCCCACGTCGTAGCGGGCAATGGCGAGCCGCTCCACCGATCCGTCAGACCGCGCATCGACTCCTTCTTTGCCCGTGTCCGTAAACACCATAATCGTCCGCCGACGGGCCGACAGCCAATTGGCGGGAAGCATGGTTTTCAGCACCGGGTCTTCGTTGTATTCGCGGGAGATAATGACCCACATATCAATGCCCTCCCGGCGCATGAGCTGGGGCAGCAGGTTCGTAAAACGATCCTCCAATACCTCATCCACAAACCGGGCGCGTTCGCGTTCGGGCAGAATGGTGGGGGTTTGGGAAAAGGCG
Source organism: Rudanella sp. (assembly GCA_026785985.1). Taxonomy (GTDB): domain Bacteria; phylum Bacteroidota; class Bacteroidia; order Cytophagales; family Spirosomataceae; genus Rudanella. The sequence continues at coordinate 595 of JAJAYX010000424.1, forward strand.
GGGAAGGAGAATAAGAGTGGTACGACGGTTCGGAGGAATGAAATCAGGAAGGACAAACGCAGGTAAGTGGCGGTTTTGAAAACGTGTTTCATGTTTTAAAGCTACATAGTTTAAAAGTTGCTCATTATAACGGATTGCAACGATGGTTTAGATTACCCACTGAGGCACGGATCAATAGGTTTTCTAGCCAGTCCTCGCTAAAAACTTGCCCACCCGCCCGCGAAGCTGGACAATACAAACCGGGCTGCTTCGAGCGGCTGGCCGGACTATTCGGCGTGAAATTATATAACAAGGCAAAGCCCCGCACGTGGGCCGTGGTCTGAGCCGTAACGGATACGTGGATTTTTCACTGAGTCGACTCTTCCCGTTGAAAACAAAGCCCTGCTGCATAGCTTTTGGCAATAACTCAGGCTGGCCTTTGAGCCATTGCTGGAGAGTCGGGCGGGCAAAGGCGGTGTCTTTCATAAAGCGGTCACAGTCGGCAGATGCGACGGGAATGAAAACGGTCGCAAGGTTTGGTTTATCTTTGGAAGCTGCCACGTTGCGGGAGATGTTTGGTTGCAACTACATCAACAGTGGTGCTGGCAGCCTTGGTTTGGTCATCATTGCAAGCTGTTAAAATCAGGAAATTTTGATAGTGCTTTTCACATAACGACCCGTTCAGGGTCGCGTCAGTCGATGGTCGAACCGAAAAGGCTGCTTCTCGATGATCTTCACCTCAACCATGCGCGGGTGCGCCGGGTTGAGCAGGAAATTATAATCGCCCGTTACCACCGCAGAAGGGACTTTCAGCACCAGAAACCGGTTTTCGGCGATCCATATTTCGGTAATAGCTTTAATTGATTCGGGAGGCTCAGATTCATTCCACCCCATTGGCAGTTGATCAAGTGACACTGTTTGCATCGAATCTTCGGGAATTATGAGCATAAGCATGACATAATAATTTGGAAGATCAATTGAGGTCGTGTGTACCATCAGCTCCAGGGAAGCTAATGCTCGTGAACTGGCGGTGTATAAAACAGATACGCCAATTTTATTCCAGCGACCACCCCCCATACGCGCTCCTGCCCCTGATAAATCATCTGCCCGGCGTAAATTCGACAATCGGTAAACAGTCATCATGCCAGCACACCATAGTCAATCCGAATGAGTTCTTCGTGAATGGCCTGAAAACCGAATGTAGTGTCCAGTAATTCTATGGGCCTTTTCCCGCGGAAAAACAGGCTTGGATGATTCATCCAGCCACTGAATTTCTCCGGGCTTCCAAACACTTCTTCGCCTTGTTTGTACAGTGTAGCCAATTGTAGGGCTTTCTCGGTAACTTCCTGTGGCATCAATTTTTCGTCGGAATATCGCTGCCAGGTACGGGTCGAGATATTGAGAATAACCAACAGTTCAGCCTGAGTAATTCGCAGGTTTTTGGCCAGTGCGGCAATGGCTTTTTTAGACAAGCCTTTTCGCGAGGCATCGATCAAATCAAACGTGGAGACAAGAGGGGGGGTATTTTTCGCTCCGAAATACTGGTTTAGTGAAACGGTTCTCATGGCTCTATTTTGTCAGTTGTCGCAAATATAACGACAATTGACGCACTTCCGTTGCCATCCAGTCACATCTATTTTCAGCCCTCGCTAACCACCCGCAACCCTGCCTCTTCGTACTGTTTCAGCACCGCCCGATCTGCCCCCAGATCCATCACCAATACGTTTACCGCTGACAGCGGAGCAAACTGTAAATACTGATCCTGTTCGAGTTTGGTGGAGTCGCATAACAAATAAACCTGCCTGGATTGCCGCATCAGGGCCAAGGTGTGGGTGGCTTCCCGTTCGCCCTTGGCACTCAGCCCGTTGGCAACCGAAACGCCATCGACTCCGATAAATGCTTTGTCGGCCCGGTAGCGGGCAATGTGGCTTTCGGCAATGAGACCATGCACGGCCTGACGGGTTTTGTCCACTTCGCCACCAATCAGGTTGAGCGTCACGGTCGACGTGAGCAGCTCGGCCACAACGGGCAGCGAATTGGTGATTACCGTGATCGGTTTATGCCGTATGTATGGGCAGAGCGCAAACACCGTACTGCCACAGTCCATAAAAATAACATCGCCATCCTGAATCTCACGGGCAGCCACCTGAGCAATCTGTTCTTTGATCTCGTTATGTTGAGCGGATTTTCCGGCAAACGACACAGGACGGTCGCCCAGGTTTGGCAGCATGGCCCCGCCGTGGGTGCGCACCAGCAAGCCTTGCCCGGCCAACGCATTCAAATCGCGCCGTATGGTCATACCCGACAGATTAAGCAGTGCCGACAAGTCCGACACGTTGAGGATACCACGCTCGTGAAGGAGGGTTAAAATTTTTGCTTTTCGGGTTTGAAAACTCATGGAATCTCAGTTCATTTGTACAAATACAAACAAAATTAAACAATTTCAAACAAAAATGAACGAACAAATCCGAATCGTGGATCGTGAAGTGCTGTCAGACAATTGGTACATATTGAACAAAATTACGTTTGAGTATCGGAAGAAAAACGGGCAGTGGGTCACGCAATCCCGCGAAGCCTATGACCGGGGCAACGGGGCCACCATTTTGCTCCACAACCCCGACACCGACACCGTGATTTTGACCCGGCAATTTCGATTACCAACGTTTGTGAACGGCAACCCCGACGGAATGCTCATCGAAACCTGTGCGGGGCTGTTAGATAATGACTCGCCTGAGGTGGCTATCCGGCGCGAGACCGAAGAAGAAACAGGCTACCGCATCACCGATGTTACGAAGGTAATGGAAGCCTATATGAGTCCGGGGTCGGTGACCGAGAAACTGTTTTTCTACACCGCTCATTACTCGTCAGACACGGAGCGCAGCAGTGGGGGCGGCATTGACGAAGAAGAAATCGATGTGTTGGAAATTCCACTTCCCAAAGCCATGACAATGATCAGAACCGGCGAAATTCAGGATGGAAAAACAATTATGCTGCTGCAACATGTGTGGATTAACGCAAAAGCCGAGTCGCTTTTCTCCCCTACAATAGGTTAACATTGGACAAACCACCCGCGTCGGTTATGTTTGTGGCTTAACCACCCAATGTTATCGTTATGCGCCTGACTTTATCATTTCTCTCTATCTTTTTTCTGTTCGTACTGGCTTTGTCATCATGCCGGGCTCCCGAAGGTCCACAAGGCCCCGTTGGTCCGCAGGGGCCAGCCGGTCTGCAGGGAGTGCCCGGTGCCGCAGGAACGCCCGGTCAAAATGGAACGGCGGGCCAGTCAGGATCACCCGGCACTACCACAGTTGTTACCGTAACGGTGGTGCAGGGAGCCCCCAACGTAATCCAGATTACCTACCCGGCCCGGTCGCACGATGGCACAAAAGATCTGGCGCTGAGTTTTCCGGCTTCCTCGTCACTCAGCTTCGACCAGATCGAAAAGAGTTTGTTTTATGTGTACGTAAAGCAAATAACAACGACTCCCGACAATTTTAAACTTCCCTATTGGTATGCTATTCCGGGGCAGACACCCAACGGAAATTTCTACAGCTACTACATTTTTCCGGGCAATTCGGGTTTGTCGGCGGGGTTGTTTATCCGGCGCACCACCAATTTTCGGCTTGGCCCCGAAGATTTCGATGCCGTTCGGGTGGTGGTTGTCCCGGCAAGCTTACTCATTGGTGGGCGGTTAGCGGTTAATTTTAGCAATTATGACTCTGTCCGGCAAGCGTTTAGGCTAGGGGAGTAGGTAATTGGGTGATTATGGCGCAAGCCATTGCCGACTAACCGTTTCTCCGCCATAGTCAAATCGCGCCCGCGTTTGCCCGGCCCGGCTCAGGTGCAGGTAGTCCATTTCTAACACCCGGCATTCAACCACGGCAAAATTGGTGCGGCCCGCTTCCGACTCATCACGAGTTGGTAATTTCTCGCCGAAATACGCCGGGAAACCCGGATAAGGCTCCAATTGACTACTACCCGGCTCGTGTTCAGACAAATACATTTTTCGGCTCCCTTCCCAGGTGCTGGCCCATTGCTCATTGGCCATGGCATCGGTGGTATGAATTGTTGTGCTGACCCGGCATCGAAGTTGCACCTGCTCCTTTTCATCCCAAAAAAGCAAAACAGCCTGGGGGTTGCGGTGTAAATGCGTCACTTTCTGTGCCCGCACATCGGTGTGAAACCACAATGTTCTGCTTGTTTCATCAACTTGTCGAAGCACCACCATCCGGGCATCGGGTGCGCCATCGGGGGTAGTGGTGGCCATAGTGAACGTCTTGAAATAGCTGTCTTTCTGAGACGGTGCAGTGTGTAACTGCTGCCAGGAATCCCGGTCCAGGTCAGTTAATGAGTAGTCCATGATGCCGGTACGAACTGTCGATTTGGGCGTTGATTCCATCGGGGAAAGTGGGGTATTCGTCGGTTCGTTTGCAAGGCTCTATAACTACTGATACCCATTGTTTGTTTACTCAGTGTAAACAGATAATAATATTGAAACATCGGCCCAATAAACCGGGCTACATTCATGTGTTACCATACGTCCCTTATTACTGATGCGCCCACGCTCGAAAAGCGGTTTGATGCCCGCCTTTCCGATAAGGAAGCGTTTCGTCCTACCTACCATGCCAGTGCATTCGGGTTTCCCGCGTGGCCCATTCTAACGCACCGGGAGCCAGGCCGTTTTCAGTGGATTCGTTGGGGATTGGTTCCCCGCTGGATTCGTTCTGCCGGGGATGCCGACCTACACGCTGCTTACAACCGATGCAAACCCCTTGCTGGCTGCCATTCATAACACCAAATAACGAATGCCCTGTGTGTTGACTCCCGAAGCCGAACAGGCCTGGCTCCACGAGAAACTGAACGAAAAACAAACCCTCGAATTGCTGGCTAACCAATATCCCGCCGACCATATGCACAGCCATTCAATTAGCAAACGGATCACGTCGCGTTCGGAACCGAGTGATACCCCGGATGTTTTAAGTCCTTTCGATTACCCTGAATTAGCGGCTAAAACCGCACTTTTTGCCGAGTAACTAGATACAACCACGAAGGTTAACCAGATGAGAAATAAACTACTAGTACTGCTGTTTGCGGGCAGTTCATCGCTGGCATTGGCCCAGACGGTAACTCCCCCCGACCCGAGTCGGCCAATGCCTGGAATGGGCCGCCCCACCACGAGCGCCACACTCCGGCCTGCCCCGGTTCCCGCTGATTCAATGCGCCCAGCCACAGGAATCCAGCCGGATAGCCTTCGCCCCGCGCCCCGCGCCCCCACCCCCGCGGCAGTAAGTACCCCAACGAATCGGGCGAATCCGGCCAGTACACAACCCCTGCAGCCCGCCCCAACCCGTCGGCCACAGCGTCCGGGGGGGG
>JAJAYX010000425.1 GCA_026785985.1 Rudanella sp.
GCCCATCTCGTTGAGATCGGCATCGACACCACTGCCCTGCACCACACCACGGCGGTTATAGTCGGTTTCTCCGTGCCGAATTATATAAATACGTTTGTGTTCCAAGTGGATTGTTTTATCACAGTTTTCACCAATTTTGGTGCGAAAATACGCAAAACGAACCGCATTATGAAAGCAGGCATTGATGTCAAAAATCTATACTCCGCCCACACCGATTCCATTGTAGAGCTTCTGGGTATTGAATTTACGGAAGCCGGTGATGGCTACCTCGAAGGCCGAATGCCCGTTGATTCGCGAACGCACCAACCGTTCGGAATTCTGCATGGTGGGGCTTCGGTTGTCCTGGCGGAGTCGCTGGGTAGCACAGCCTCGTTTATGATGCTCGACGACCCGACCAAACAAAAGGCAGTAGGGCTTGAAATCAACGCCAACCACCTCCGGGCCGTGCGCGAAGGGTGGGTATATGGCCGTTGCACCCCCATCCACATCGGACGTTCTACTCATGTCTGGGACATCCGCATCCGCGACGAACAGGGCCGTGCCGTGTGTGTGAGCCGGTTGACCGTGGCAATCATTAATGTGTGATCTTTTCCCCGCACAACGTGTTACCTAATTACCCAACCGGCCCGTTGGCCGCTGGCAAAAGGATTATGCAAGCAGAGGCAACTCCCATACAAACAGACGTGGCGCAACCCACAGCCGCGCCCTGGTGGAATGCCGCCCGGCAGTTTGGCTTTGCAGCCGCGCTTTGGCGACTCCCCAATACGACTGATAAACACCTTATTATTCAGTTAGACTCGTTGCTCACTGAGCGGCCCGCCGATCTGGAAGAACTCCCGGCGGGATTTGTGATGAGTCCGTTCGCCAATTTCGATTTCGGAACCGGTGTGCCTTTTTGTGCCCCGTTTCTTCGGGCAGATGTACACGTGATACAAACAGGTACGGGTTGGCAAGTGGCCGAAAAAGCAGTCTTACCAGGTACGGAAACGTTTTTAGCCGTAGCCAGGGAGTGGACTCCGGCAAATCAACCCGCTGCCCAAATCATTGACGATCCAACTGCCGAAGCAACCAACACGGCGGCTCGCCACCAATTTGAACACAGTGTTGAAGCCGCCGTGTCGGCCATGCAGCGGGGGGCGTTTCGGAAGGTGGTGCTGTCGCGGACAAAAACCGTTGCGTTCACCGATGAACCGGATGCCGTGGCCCTGTTCGAGCAGTTGTGCGTGGCCTACCCAACCGCGTTTGTTTCGGCGGTGTGGCTCCCCAACCGGCAACAGGTCTGGATCAGTGCCACCCCCGAACGATTAGTGAGTGTGGATGCCGCCGGCATGTTTCGCACGGTTTCGCTGGCGGGCACGCAGTCGGCCTATGAGGCAGGGGGTCGGCTGAAACGAACCGCCGAAGCCCTTTGGTCGCAAAAAGAAATTGAAGAACAGGCGATTGTAAGCCGCTATATTATCGAGTGTTTCAAGAAAATCCGCTTGCGGGAATACCTCGAAGAAGGCCCCAAAACTATTCTGGCGGGCAACCTGATGCACCTCGGCAGTCAGTTCACGGTTGACACACAGGCTGTTCGGTATCCGCAGCTTGGCACCGTCATGATCCGGTTGTTGCACCCGACCTCGGCGGTTTGCGGAATGCCCCGCGCCGATGCGTTTACCTTTATCAACCAGCACGAAGGCTACGACCGCGAGTTCTACAGCGGTTTTCTGGGGCCGGTGAACATGGCACCGACCCAGGCCGGGAGTAGCCCCGAAAGCCATTTGTTCGTGCATATCCGGTGCATGAAAATCGAAGCCAACATAGCCACGCTCTACGCCGGGGCAGGTCTGACCGAAGACTCCGATCCACAAAAAGAGTGGCAGGAAACCGAGATGAAATCCCAAACGCTGCTGGCCGTTATGCGGAGTCTGTAGGCGGTTTTAGTCCTCGTTGCCGGTGGAGGAAAGCAGCCGCAGAAACCCATCGAACTTAGGACGGTAGGATGCGCCAAGCGGAATTTTGGTTCCTCCGGCCATTACGCTCGTATAACTGTAGCTACTCAAACTGGCCAGGCTAACGATGTAGGACTTATGAATTCGGAGAAAACGTTGTAGGGGTAAATGCGTTTCGAGCATGGAGATGGGTTGATTCACCACCGTTGCTTTTTGGTGTCGCCAAATTTTGGAATAGACACCAAACGCTTCGATGTAGTCAATTTCATCGTACTGAAACCGCTGGATGGAGCGTCCTATTTTGAGGAAAATGGCCTGATTATCAGTGAAACTAGGGGGGGTGAACTGTACTTTTAAGGCCCTGTTCACGGCCCTCACAAACCGCTGGAACGAAAAAGGTTTCACCAGATAATCAGCTACACACAGGTCGAAACAGTCGGCTGCGTAGGTGGTGCAGGCCGACGTAACAACAATGGGCGACCGAGAATCAGTGGGGAGGCAGTGCAGCACCTCCAGACCCGCCAAATCGGGCAGGTGCATATCTACAAGAACAAGATCAAAATCCTGCTGACTCAGATAGTTGATAGCTGACGCGGCCGATTGCCCCACTGTTGGTGGTGTGAAAAAAGGCAGGCGTTCTAAAAACGATTTCACGGAAAGCAACGATGACTTTTCGTGCTCAATAATCAGCACAGTACGATTTCTCATTGTCAAAGAGGGAGTGGGTATATGACCTATTGCGGTAGTACCAAGGATATAGTACCCAAATTATTAAGGGTATTAAGGCACTGCGCAAAAAGTGTGCTGATATAAAAAACACTATTTCTATAGATTAAAAAATTAATTTGATTGATTGATTAATAGCCTGTCATACAGGTTTTTAGTCAAATTATAAGACTATGTTAAAATATTATAATCAGAGGCCACTGTTAAAAATAGCTTAAGTGCCTTTCGTTATATGAAAAATGTGGTTCTTCCGACTTCATAGTGGTTGAAGGAAATTGACGATGATTCGCAACCTAAATTGCTCAAAATTACGAAAGCCGTAAGCCACCCGTTTGAGTGTCTTGATCCCGTTGTTGATGCCTTCTACCAAGCCGTTCGTAGCTCGAGTGGTAAAGAAAATCAAAATATGCTTTTTCCAAGATTCCACTAACCCTACAAATTTATTCAGCGAGTCGTCTGCCAAGGCTTTTGCCTCGGCCAACCAGTCCTTTAACAAGGTGTCAGCTTCTTGCCGACTTAGATCGGCTTCGAAAATGTTGCGTAACTCGTTTTTGAGAAAATACAGCTTTCGCAGCACTGGCGCTTGACGAAAAGCCGCTAACAAGACTCTACGTTCGGTCAGTGAGAGCTTCGACCAGGCCCGATACAAAAGCCATTTGATAGCTTTGAAACAGACCGCCTTAGGGGAATTCTTGCGTAAGATTCGGCGGTGTATGTCCAGTAC
>JAJAYX010000426.1 GCA_026785985.1 Rudanella sp.
GAAAGAAACGATCAATTACTTCCGATGCGGTTTCGGAACCGGAACGCCAGACCGACCCGTTACTCAACAACTACTCGTTTAACCGCACCGTCTTCGTTTTGAGTGACCGAAACAAAATAAACACCGGGCGTTACTTTTTTGCCGAGGTTGATTTGCCCCACATACTCACCCGAAAAATCGTTGATAGTCCGGCGCGAAACTTCTTTGCCTTTGGCCGTAGTCACTACAATGTCTATGTCTCCTTTAGCAGGGGCCGTAAATCGAATGTTCAGTTGATCTTTGTCGGGGTTGTTAGGGAAAACATCTAAACTACGGATGGTGGAGGGCTTCATTGCGCCATTGTAGGTGCGGGACCAGTTATCGAACACGCGGTTGAGGCCCGGCTCAAAATCGTACCGAAAAAAGCGATCCACTTTACCAGCAACGGAGTCTACGCCTGTACGAATATCGTATTCCCATTGCGGAACGGAATAGGGTCGGCGGGCATACACATCGCTGGATCCAGGCCGCTGACGGATACGATTGCCTTCGCCTTCGTCGATAATGATGGTGACTTGCCGTTTGCGCTCGTTGGGGTGGGCAGCTTTGAGCGAATCCACCAGTTTCATGGCAATTTTGTCGCGGTCGTCGTTGCTGTCTAAGCGATAGGTGCGGGTAGTTTCGCGAACCTGATCGCCGTTTCGCTCAATAATTTTAATAGTCACTTCACCTTTGTCTTTGGCTGTTTGCTGGGCTAAACCGGGCAAAGTAACCATACCCAACAGCAGGGCCGAAAGCAATAACTCTTGCGCAGTTTGTCGTGTTGTTTTCATGATTTTTGTCGTTGTGTAAAGGAATGAAAATGGGGTATAAGGAGCTGTCCAGAAGCTGTTAAAGTTTGTTAACGCGAACCAGCCAGGGGCTTCGTTTCGTTAGTTTTACGGATATGTAAAGGACTCTTCCGACCGATAACAGTCTAATGATGCCTGTTCCGGGTGGAACGTTGCATTGACCCAGAGAAAATGTCGAAACAACGCATACGCTGGATTGTCGCGCTGATGGCCGTGGGTCTACTGGGCCTGGTGGGCTTGCAGGGATACTACATCACGAGTGCGTGGCGACTTCAGCGCGAACAGTTTGATTATAAAGTGACAGATGCGTTGCAGGAGGTAGTCCGAACGCTGGAACGACGTGAGATCACCGATCTTAGCCGTCAGCGAATCCGTGCGCAGCAACAGCAACAGCGGCTGATGGCTATTTCGCGAAAATCGGAGGTGAAGCCAGCTTTCGCCCGGAAAAACCGGCCTGTCACCACGCCCACAGAAGACCTGATTGCCAGGCGCATTCGGCAACGGCGGGCGGGAAGTAATGGCCTTGAGATGCCCTCTACTGTCGTGATTCAGTCGGATGTACTTCATTCGCAAACGCAACCCATCACGCCTGAACAGGCATTGGTGGTTGCCACTTTTTTTGAACAGCAGGAAATGCTGGCGGTAGCGGGCGAGTGGCAGGCGCAGGCCGAACAGCAACGGCAGTTTGAGGATTGGGCAAACCGGGAGTTGGTGGGGCAAATGAACCAGTTCAACGATGAGTTGAGCCGGGCCTATCAACAGGCCGACTCACTTCGGCAACGGCAACTGGCGGCCAAACGAAATCAACGGCAGCGACTGAAGTCGGCTCAAAAGGTGACTCAGGCAAAACGGACGATAGCGGCTGATAGCCAGTCGATTGGAAAGCGCGCCGAGGAGAAAACCCAAATGGTGAAGGGAGTCCTTAAAGAATTACTATTATCGGAACGGCCCATTGCCGAGCGGTTGGATCGGCTCACACTGGACACCCTGTTACGTGAATCGCTGGCCGAACGAAGCATCTCGCTGCCGTTTTCCTATGGCGTTCGGAGCGACCGCACGAGCAGCGGTAAACCTCAGTTTTTATTTGCGACTTATCATACCGATGCCAACCGGATGCTTCAGATGGGCTATCGGGCGGTGTTGTTTCCTGACAATCCTGATGCGGGGAATCATCTGTATGTATATTTCCCGACGCGCAAAGAGTTTATCTGGAGTCAGATGGGGTTCACGCTGGCGGCTTCGGCTCTGCTGATTCTGACCATTCTGGCCTGTTTCTACATTGCTATTACCACCATTATTCGGCAAAAGAAAATGGCTGATATCAAGAATGATTTTATCAACAACATGACCCACGAATTCAAAACGCCCATTTCGACCATTTCGCTGGCTGTGGAAATGGCTGAGAATGTGGGCGGCTGGCCTGGGGCGCGGGGCGAAGGGCGTGGAGACACTGAAGAGGCCGGACGAATGGCGCGGTATCTGGGCATCATTCGGGATGAAACCCGGCGGTTGGGGTCACACGTGGAGAAAGTGCTTCAGATGGCCCTGCTCGACCGGGGAGCCGTGAAACTGACGCTGGTGCCGGTTAACGTGCATGACGTGGTGGAGAAGGTGTTGAATACCATTGGCTTACAGATAGAACAACGCGGTGGTGAACTGGTGCTTGACTTTGAGGCTGACAACGAAATGGTGGAAGCCGACGAGGTTCACCTGACCAACATCGTGTATAATTTGGTTGATAATGCGATAAAGTATTCGCCTGACAAACCGCACATCACAATCCGTACTCAAAGCCTGCCCGATGGGGTTAGCCTGACTGTGGCCGACCAGGGCCTTGGCCTCTCGAAAGAACAACAGAGCCGTATTTTTGAGACCTTTTACCGCGTTCCCACCGGCAATTTGCACGATGTGAAAGGCTTTGGCTTAGGCTTGAGTTACGTGCGAAAGATGGTGGATGCCCATCACGGGCGCATCACCGTCGATAGTCAGCCGGGGCAGGGAAGCTCGTTTGAGGTCGTGATTCCTTATAAAATGAATAATGTCTAATGAACACTTAATAATGGTGCTCAATCGAGCGCGTTCTGTTCACTACCCATTACTCACTATTCAGTATACGTTCTTATTCATGGCAAAAATCTTATTAGCCGAAGACGACCCTAATTTAGGGCAATTGGTGCAGGAATACCTGACTATGAAGGGCTTTGAAACCGACCGGGCTACCGACGGGAACAAAGCCCTCGACCTGTTTACACACGGCCAATATGACCTGTGCATTTTTGATGTGATGATGCCTAAAAAGGACGGTTTTTCGCTGGCTCGTGACATACGGATGACGGGTCGTGATGTACCCATTATTTTCCTGACCGCCAGGTCGATGAAGGAAGATACCATTCAGGGATTCAAGGTTGGGGCCGACGATTACATGACCAAACCCTTCAGCATGGAGGAGCTGCTACTGCGGATTCAGGCCATTCTGCGTCGTTATCAGCGCGGTGCTGCTGAGATCGAACCCAGTGTGTATACCATTGGATCGCTCTCGTTCGATTACCCGCATCAATTGCTGACCCGCCCCGCAAACGGGGGAGAACCGTTCAGTCAGAAGCTCACCAGCAAGGAGTCGGAGTTGCTAAAGTTGTTTGCCCAGAACCTCAATCAACCGTTAAGCCGTAGCTTTACCCTGAAAATGGTCTGGGGCGACGATTCCTATTTCAACGCCCGGAGCATGGATGTGTACATTACTAAACTCCGCAAATACCTGCGCGAAGACGAGCGGGTGCAGTTGGTAAATGTGCATGGTGAAGGTTTTAAATTGATTGTATAATGACCATAATAAAACGCCCCCGGCGGAACCGGTCTTCGGCGGTAATTCGGGATTTGGTGCAGGAAACCCGCCTGACCGTACATGATTTTATTTTGCCCCTGTTTGTGATGGAGGGTCAGAGCCTCCGCACAGAAGTAGCTTCTATGCCAGGTATTTATCGGTTTTCGCCTGATTTGCTGATGGACGAAATCGCTGAGTGTGTTGACCTCGGCATCCGGGCCTTCGATGTGTTTCCGAACCTCCCCGAATCCAAAAAAGATAAGTACGCCACCGAAAGCACTAACCCCGACGGCCTGTATCTAAGTACCATTCGGGCCATCAAAGACCGTTTCCCGGAGGTATGCCTGATGACCGACGTGGCAATGGATCCCTATAGTTCCGATGGGCACGATGGGCTGGTGGAAAATGGCGGTTCGTCGCCCGGCCAGATTCTGAACGATCCAACGCTCGAAATCCTGGGTCGAATGGCAGTGGCCCAGGCACAAGCCGGAGCCGATATTCTGGGTCCGTCAGATATGATGGACGGTCGCGTGGGCTACATTCGTACCGCCCTCGATGCGGCTGGCTACACCAACGTCGCCATCATGTCGTATGCGGCCAAATATGCGTCGGCGTTCTATGGCCCCTTCCGCGACGC
>JAJAYX010000427.1 GCA_026785985.1 Rudanella sp.
CTTGTAGGGGAGCGTGATGTACCGATGCAACCGGATAACAGTGGGCATCGGAAATTCGGCCCGCACGGTGTGGAGCTTGTACAATTCTGATTCGGCTACGAGTTCAGCTTTGTTTAGATAGACGAGCAAAAATGCCTTTGGAACGGAACAGATGCTCAATGCACTGTAATCTTGGTTTAAGATTAATACTTTCCTGCCCATAATCGCGGTTATATTCCTCTGTTCGGTAGCAATTTACGCAGTTATCCACATTCTCACAAATTGGCAGTGTGTTAAATTATCTACTACCAAGTCTGCTTGCCCCGACGGCGTATTCTTCTTTGGCTATTCCTGCACCAACTATTTGCCCAAAACGACTACTTATTGGTCAAATCAGGCAAGTTGGAGTTGTTGGCCCCCAACTAAACCTGCTCATGCCCAGCGACCATTGCGAGCCGCTAACGAAAACCCCCTATCACAAGTTTGTTCCGCTGAAACTTACAATAGGGCCAAACAATAATGTGGTAAGTAGTTTAATCTCCTCACCGCAACACTCCTTTCATTTTCAACTCATCCTTCAACGCCCGGAGCGTGCTGTGCTGGGCAACCAATTGGCCCGCCAGCAGCATTACGGAAGTTCTGAGACCCGGTAGAGTGTTCAGCCCGGCCAGCCAACCCGCAATGGTGCCGTAGAGCCGTCGGTCGCGCTTGCCGTTTACGAGTTCGTTGAAGGTCCGCTCTCTGGCCAGAGCCACACACTCATTGGGGTAACTTCGGGCTACCAGAGCCAGAATATCGGGCAGGGAGTGGCTTGCGTTCCAGTTAAACGTTTTGAACCAGTCCCAAAGGTCGGCGGTGCGGGCTTCGGTGTCCAGAATTTGGGCGTAAAGCAAGGGCTGACTCATATAACCTGCGGTGCTGTTGGGCAACAGACTGTTGGCAAAGTCCCGGCGTTGGCCCTCCCGCCAATAGTCGCGGAGCCGCATATAGTCAGCTAATTGGCCCGTTTGTCGGCAGCGGGTTTCGAGGGCGTTCAGGAGCAGTTTCAGGTCGTCGCCGGTCAGAGCTTTATCATCTAAATTGCTCAGGATGAACGCATCGTATTTGCCGGGCGCACTTTTGGTAAGCCGGTGCAGGGTTTGCAGTAACACCGGCGGTTTGTTTAGTAGGTGTCGCCGTTCCAACAGTTGAAGACCGATGGTGGTGCCGTGATCGGCAAACTGATCGGCGGTTCGAAACCACAAGTCGGGGTCGTTCAGAACGTCGGCGATGCGGAGCTGGACGTACTCGGTACCAAATTGTTGCCACTTATGTTTTTCGATGGCCTGTTGCACAGCCTTTGCCGAGGGGTTGTCCGTCACCAACGCCAGCAGCAGAGGGTCAAACTCCCGAAGGTAGTAGTAAAATTCCTGCTCGTCGTCGTCAGCCTCTTCCTCCTGTTCGGGCCTATCAGCCTCAAAATGCTGCACCCGTGCCGCCATCAGGTCGAGTGCCTTTCCAATCAGGTCGGAGTTCAGCACCCGGCTGGCGAGTTGGGTATATGATTCGGTCAGCAGTTCGTTCCAGACTTGCCAGCTTTGGGCCGGGTAATCGTCAATGGCTCCATAGTCATCATTCTGGGCTTCGCTGGCTGCGTGCGTTCCCTCATACACCCCCAAACAGACGGTGAACGCATCGGGCAATCGGCCCTCGCGCAGGGCCAGAATAGCCTGGTTGGCATAGCCGGTCAACACACCTTCGATCTGGGGCGTTGGATCGGGCGACTCTTCCGAGTAATGGTCATAATCGTCCAGCTCCTGCTCATCGAAACTCAGATCGGAAAGCGCTTCGTAAACCGTTGTGCTGATGGTCTCTACGGATTCGGTACGGCTGGCCGACGAACCGGCAGGTTGAGCAGTCGGCACAACGAGTTCGGGGGCCGTAAAGAGGGCCAACTGCGTTTGCAAGTCGGGTTGTTTCGTAAGCAGTTGCCGCAAAAAGTTCAGCTTCTCCTCGGTGGTGGTTCGCTGCCAGAGGGTGTCGAGGTCAACAACAGGGACGGTTTGGGCGGTTGTGCTGGTCGGAACGAGTTCGATTTTCGGGCCAAACTGATCCAGCACGGCCATGCCAAACGCTACGGCGTGTTTGCAGATACCGTCGTAATTATACGGGCAATCGCAGAGAAGTTGAGGGGGTTCTGTATCCAGCGAAAGGCTGAGTTCGTAGAGTTCGGAGCCTTCGACCTTACCGGTGAAGGTGTTGCCGGTTCGTTTGATGCGCCGGACGTAGCCATTACTAAAAAGGCTTTCGCCTTTGCTATAGCTGCTGGCGTTGGCGAGGTGACGGAGGAGGGTTTGAGAAAGCATAGCCCAAAAATAAGGAATGTCCCCGATATTCCTTCAGATGCACGTAATCAGCCAAAACCGTCCCACCAATGCTCATCCCCTCTCAATTCTGCGGAATGTAGCTCAACTGCACCACCACGCCCTGCGAACCATCCAACCAGCGATGTTCGCCCGTGCGTGAGGGTGAGGTTGGCCCCGCCCTTCCCGCCAATGCCCACGAGCAGGTTATCGGTTAGTCCAAAACCTTCTGCACGTTGAGCCGCAACGGGGGTGCGTAGGGCATCCGGGGGCTACTATCGTTACGGATAAACTGCGTCATGTCGGGCGGGTAATTAACGTTGTACAGGTTGAAGCCGATTTCCCAGTTACGGCCCAGTCCATAGTCAAACGTGGTTGTGGAGCGGAATTGATCCGTAATGTCGATCTGTTGCTGAATCAGAACCTTGTTCTTTTTGGAAATCTCCGATTCCGACACATTAAAATAGGTCTCCTGTGCGTAACTAATGTGACCTGTCAGGACTAGTATACTTAGCCAAAGGGTAGTAAAAGAAGGTTTCATGTTGTTGAGTAATCCGAGTATCACTCAACAAAAGCAGGCAAGTGTTGGTCATGAAAACGGCCTTTCTATTGCTTTGCTGCTACTGCCCCCTTTCGCGTTTTGGCCTTCTGAACGACCCATTGCCCTACTTTTTCGCCCATTGCCGCGCCGTTATCCAAAGCCGCCCGGTAGTGAATACCGCCGTATAAACGGCTGATGGATGCCTGATTAGCTGCGTCCTTAAACGAGGTGAACGAGCGAACGCCGTGTCCATATTTGAACTCCGTAGAATCCGTAAAGGCAATATTGTCGCCAATCAGGTTAGTTAGCACCTCAGCCGCTGCCGCCGAAATGGTACTGTGGCCGCTTGGATACTCAGGGAAAGGAGGTGTCTGTAAAAACGGAGTCCATTTCGGGTCAAACGATTTGTTGATGACCGTTTCGGGTCGAACGGTTTTAGTGCGGTATTTTTCGTCCCAACAGGCAACAAATCCGTCGGCTAAGGCAAAGGAGGTCAGCGTGTAAGCCTCCACTGTTTGCATCAGGTTCAGTTTTTTCTGACGGGCTACGGTCTCGGCAATGGCCAGCCAATGGCCACCCGGAGTCATTTTTTTGGAGGCATACGACACGTGACCGGCCACGTTCATCACAAACGCATTGTCGTCCCAGAAATAGGCAATGTCCTGTTGCTCTTTGCTCAGGTTTTTGCCCAGTTCATACACCTCCATCAGTTCTTTTCCGTAAGGGGTTTCTTTTGCCGTACTATACGGAAACGGGCGGGGCGGCTGAAACTGACTGCAGGTATCCATGACCCAACAGCGAATCTTATTCCATTGAGGTTCAGCGGCATCCATGTAGGCTGGGGGCGTTGGTACCCAGGTTCCTTCTTCGTTGGTAACGGTATGTTTGAAACCCCGTGTTTGCTTGTAGGAGTCTTTGGCCGCGTAGTCCAGAATGTGTTTGGCAACAGTCTCACCGTAGGCCATCGAGCGGTCATAGACCTCGTCGGGAACCCCGTCTTTTTTGTACTGCTCGTAGAAGGTCGGCTCAAACTCATCGTAGAAATCGGCGGAGAACGTCAGGGCGCGGGCCACGGTCAGGAATGCACGAGCCGAAGCCAATGGGAAACAATACTCCTGCCCGGCTTCGGGCGTTGGCCCCGCCGTGAACCGCTTCATTTTTCCCCCCAGCGATTCATAATTGGCATCGAACGGCACAAGAGCTTCATAACCGGCCAGGTTCGAGTACCCATAAATCCGGCTGGCTACCGGGGGTGAGAAAATATCGTGGATAATAACCTGGGTCAGTTTCTCTAAAGCAGCATTATATCGTTCAGGATCAGCGGCTTTAGCGTTGTACTCGGCAGCGGTGGCCGACTTCTGGCAACCGGCAACAGTGAACAGAATTAGTACCAGTAGCCAGCTATAAAGAAGCGGTTTTTTCATGGTTGTAGAATTTGTTGTACGGGCTGATTACAGGACAGTCTTACAAAATTAACGAAATACAGGACAATTTTCGGAGAAAACGGTGGAGCATTCATGCCCTTTTAACATTTCTATGCTCCGCTTAACATTTCTGTCCGTTGCTTCCTCGAAATCATCGGCTGTATATCGTATTTTTACAGAAGATTCTTCGTCACATTTGTCCCTTTACATGAGAAACCTACGTTGGCTACTGGTAGTAGCCGTTAGTTTGCAATCTGTTTACGCGCAAACTCCCCCCTCCACCTTTAGTGCGAACACGCGCTTCGAACAGCTCGGCCCCGCCCTGCCAACGCCCAACACTTTCCGAACCTCGTCGGGCGCACCGGGTAAAGATTATTTCCAGAACCGCGCCGATTATGACATCAAAGCCGAACTGGACGATACCAAACAAAAGCTCACCGGCTCCGAAACCATCACGTATTTCAACAACTCGACTGACGCGCTGACCTACCTGTGGGTTCAATTAGATCAGAACCTGTTTCGGCCCGATGCTGACGGCAACACCGCCCGAACCAACAGCATCAATGCCGAACGGGGTGCCTCGGCAGCTTCGCTTGATCCTGGTGCGAATTTGAAGGGTAAGAATTACGGCTACAACATTACGTTGGTGCGTGATGCCGCCGGGAAGGCCCTCAAGCATACTATCAACCAAACCATGATGCGCATTGACCTGCCCGCGCCTTTGGCTCCCGGCAAGTCGGTCGTGTTTGGAATTAACTGGAATTTCCAGATTGTTGATGCCAATAAGACTGGTGCAAGGTCGGGGTATGAGTTTTTTCCAAAAGACGGCAATTACATTTATGAAATGGCGCAGTGGTTTCCCCGTATGTGCGCCTACGACGATGTGAACGGCTGGCAAAACAAGCAATTCCTGGGACAGGGTGAGTTCACGCTCATTTTCGGTAACTATAAGGTAGCGCTGACCGTTCCGAACGATCACGTTGTGGGCGCAACGGGCGAACTCCAAAATGCTTCGCAAGTACTGACTTCTACCCAGATGTCACGCTGGAAC
>JAJAYX010000428.1 GCA_026785985.1 Rudanella sp.
CCAGTCGAAAATTGCAATCCTGGGCCAGGTTGGTGCCGGCCGTGAATTTTCGCCGTAAATTTACGACGAATATGCTAACTGATTCTACTTCGACCCTGCATCCGGCTAATTGGCCCTCCCAACCCGCGCCCGACCGCTCTCCACTGTCCAGTTTGCTGTTGCTGGTTGGGTCGGTGCTGTTGGGGATGACGGTGGGGGCTTTGCTGGCTACCGGAGCCGCCTATGGCATGAACGCATTGACAGGCAACGGCCCCGCCCCCGAACTAACGGCTCTGCTGCGTCACCCAACCCGTTACCCCAACGCCTGGGTCACCATTATGGTTATGCAGGGAATAAGCCAGGTTTGTTCGTTTTTGTTACCCGCACTCGTTTTCTGGTATTTATTTGAGAAGCAACGCTGGAGCGATTTTCAGCCCCGCCCCCTTGTGGAAGTAGGCGGTTTAGCCATCGTTATTATATTGGTTATTGCCTTCATGAAGTTCAACGGGCTGGTTATCCAATGGAATCAGGGATTGGTATTTCCTGAAACATTGGCACCTATTGAGCGATGGATGCGGGCTAAAGAAGATGAACTCGGTGAGCTAACCAACTACCTGACCACCATTACTACCCCCGCCCAACTGGTTTTGGCTCTGCTGGTGATTGCCGTTTTGCCCGCCATTGGTGAGGAAGTGCTGTTTCGGGGGGTTCTCCAACGCCGACTTACGGAATGGACGGGCAACAACCCGCACATCGGTATCTGGCTGGCAGCAGCCGTGTTCAGTGCCATCCATATGCAGTTCTACGGTTTCTTTCCCCGGATGCTGCTGGGTGCTCTGTTTGGGTATCTTTACCTTTGGTCGGGAAATTTATGGGTGCCGGTTCTGGCCCACTTTGTCAATAATGGGTTCACCGTTTTGATGATCTATCTCCGACAGCGTCAGGTAGTTTCCATGAATATTGAGGATACTCAGCGCGTCCCGATTATGGCGGGCCTGTTTTCGTTACTACTTTGTCTGGGATTATTGTATTATTTTCGGCGAACAAACCTGAAAAGTAATGAACGATAAGTTATTGCTTACGCCAGCCTCACTTTTCACTCATCACTCCTAAAGCTAATGATCGACAACTGGGAGAAAATTCTGACCACACCCCTGCCCTACCGCGCCGAATTAATTAAGGCTCTGCTGGCCGAAAACGAAATTGATGCCGTTGTGGTGAATAAAAAGAGTAGTAGTTACCCGCCTTTTGGCAGTGTTGACCTCTATGTTCCAACGGAACACGCTATTATTGCCAAACTAATTATTGACAATGAGACAACGTTTGGCTGAAATGTCGAACCTCCGGCAGCGAATTATTGCGGCTGGTTTGGGGGTTCCGATCATTTTGCTGGCTATCTGGTACGACGACTGGACGTTTGCACTTCTGTTTGTGGTGATCAGTGCCTTAACACAATTAGAATTCTACCGATTGCTCGGACTCGATGGTAATCAACCACTGACAACCTACGGCACCGCCGTTGGTTGCCTGGTTTGTGTGCTGACCTACCTGATCGAAACCGATGTGATCGACTTCGACAATTACTTCCTGATTTGCCCGGCCTCCTCTATGATCTTTCTGATTAAACTCTACAAAAAGAAAGACATGAAACCCTTCACTAATATTGGCTTCACCTTTTTGGGGATAATCTACGTTGCCGTTCCTTTCGCCTTGCTGATTGTGATGGCCCTGCGGGGTGGTTCATATAACCCCGAACTGGTGATTGGCTGTCTGCTGCTGATGTGGGCGAGCGATGTAGGAGCCTATTTTGCCGGTACAAAATTTGGCCGACGGAAGCTGTTTGAGCGAGTGTCGCCCAAAAAATCGTGGGAAGGAAGCGTTGGCGGTGCCTTAACATCGGCAGCGGTGGCATTGGGTCTGGCCATTTATGCTCCCGTTCTGCAACCCTGGCAGTGGTATTGTGTGGGGGCTATTATTGTGGTGACGGGTACGTATGGTGACCTCGTTGAATCCTTATTCAAACGAAGTATTGCCATAAAAGACTCCGGAACAAGTATTCCCGGCCACGGCGGTTTTCTGGATCGGTTCGATGGGTTGCTGCTGGCAGCCCCGTTTATTATTACGTTTTTGAAACTGTTCGCCTGAGGATTATTGAACACTGGACATTGGTTGATGGACAAGCCAGTATTCAACGTCCAGTGTCCTGATTCTTAACATTCCTTAAAAACTATTGAATCCAAACGTTTGGGTCAATATTGTCGTTTACTTTGTAGAAAATACCGATTTGCTGATGAAAAAGTCGTTGACGTTATTCTTTTTGACGGTTGTTCTGTTCTCCGTAGCGGGGCGGTTTTCGCTCGCACTGGCGCAGGGACAGGAGCGTCAGGTGACGTTTACGGGCTTCATCACGGGCGGCAAAACCAACGAACCGCTGCCCCAGGCCTACATTTATATTCCTAAAGCCGGTCGGGGAGTGCTGTCGGCCAATAATGGCTATTTTGCCCTGCCTGTATTTCCCGGCGACAGTATCATTTTCAGTTACGTTGGCTTCAAACCCCAATACCACATCATCCCCCGCCGACTCACCGACGTTACCTATTCGGCGGTGGTGGCACTCCAGGAAGATGTAAAAACACTGGCCGAGGTGAAAGTATATCCCTACGCCACGGAGCAGTTGTTCAAAGAAGCGTTCGTGAGTATGA
>JAJAYX010000429.1 GCA_026785985.1 Rudanella sp.
CTCCATATCGACGGGCCGAAAGTTACGGTCTTCGCTGACCACAATATCTGCCCGGTGTTTGCTTTTGTAGCCCGTACCCTCGTCCACAAGGGTGTGTTCTTTCATGCCCAAAAACCCGATGGTGTTGTTAATCAGGAAATCGCCCTGTGTTTCGTCCGGGAAGTGGCGGCTCGACACAAATTCGAGGCCCGACGTGGGCCGCACCCGGTGCGCTTCTTCCACCAACTGCACCGATTTATGGGTGGCCTCCCCGTAGCGCGGCAGCACCGAACCGGGCATCATCCAGCGCACGTCCGGGCTTGATGTTTCGGCAAAAAACGGCTGTCCCCACTCATCAAACGCAATGCCCCAGGGGTTTGGAATCGAGAGTTGGGCCGTGCGTTCGAGCTTGTGCAATTGGGGGCTGTAGCGATAAAAACCACCGTTGGTTGCCCGCACGGGGCCATAGGGCGTTTCGACGTTGGTGTGCAGAAACACGCCCTCGCCGGAGTAAATTGCTCCTGATGGGTCGGCGCAAAATGCGTGGCTGTTGTGGTGGGTGTCGTGGTCGTCGTAGCCACTCAGCAGAATTTCGGACTTGTCGGCCCGGTCGTCGCCGTTGGTATCGGTGAAGAGTTTGAGGTTAGTTCCCTGCGACACATAGACTCCTTCTTTGGCAATTTCGAAACCAAGCGGCAGGTGCAGTTTATCGGCAAAAATAGTTTGTTTATCGGCCTTTCCGTCGTTATTGGTGTCTTCCAGAATCAGGATTTTATCGTTCGGGCGGGCATCGCCGGGTTTGTAGTGCGGGTAACTTGGCATCACGGCCACCCACAACCGGCCCTTGTTGTCGAACGACATTTGCATGGGTTTGGCCAGATCGGGGAACTCCGTTTCCGACGCAAACAACTCCACTTTGTAGCCCGGTGCCATCTTCAGTTTGGCCAGGGCTTCGGGGCCACTGAGGTAGGTCAGGCTCCCGTTTTTTTCGGGGTTAAAATTGGTCGTTACCGGGGGCAGTGGCCGCGTTCTGGCATCGGCAGCGGCAATATCCATCGTCTGCCCTTTTGCGGCTGCCAACCAAATCGCCGTGTCGCGAATGGCGGTCATTTGCCGGATTTTCTCAATCTCAGCGGGGTAATTGTCCGGCCCAAACGGGTTGTACCGACGGCCATAGACGTGAACACCGTTGGGCACTTTGATGTCGTTGTGCCACATCCAGTTTTTCTCCAGCACGGCCTCCTGCACCAGTTTTCGGTTGGTTTCGGCTTTGGGTTGCACTTTCCCGAACACTTCATCAGACAGCAACAAACCCAGCCGTTTATAGCCCACATCGTTCAGTTGCAGCCCGTCGATAGTAAGCGGTTCCGCACTCGAATCGTACCACTGTTGCGAGGGCGTATAGGCATCTACGAACAACACGCGCTCGGCACCCAGATTATTTTGCGCAACCACTTCTTTCATAGCCTGCGTGTAGAGCGCGAGGTTCTCATTTTCGGCTTTACCGTTCGGCAGATCAAACACTCCCGACAAATCTTCAAATGCAATGGGCGACACAATGGCGAGTTGCGGGGCCGTGGTTCCGTTGTATTTCTGAGCCAGCGTATGCTTGATAAACGCATCTAATTCGGCCCGGTAAGTAACCAGTCCGGCTGATCCCTGAAACGATTCAGGCGACCCGAAAAAGGCCACGATCACGTCGGGTTTGAGCAAGTTGAGCCATTGTTCGGGCGTATCGAAATGGCCTTCGCTGTTTGAATTAGTAGCTAATTCGGTTTGAAACGTCTCGGCACCAGGGAAGGCCCAGGGCAGGTTGCGGCTGGCGTGGGGCCGGAAACCGGGCGTGTCGCCCCCGTCGCACATATTGCGGATGTAGAGTTGACTGTCGGGGTAGCGAACCTGCATTTCGGTCTCGAAATGCCCGTAGTTCATCATGCGCGACCCCAAATTATCGCCGAGCAACACAATCCGCGATCCTTTGGTGAGTTTCAGCGTGTTGGCCTCCCTAAACTGAAAGGCCGTGAACCCAATGGGACACAGCAGAATGGCAATCAATAACTTCCTCATATTGAATTTCCTGACTAAGTATGATTTCATAGTATTTACCTCAATTACCGCTGTGAGAACTGTTAAAAATCAAGATTTCACAATGCCCCGGTACGGAACATTAATGGCTACTTTACCCTTCCATCGGTTGGCGCCCCGATTCTTGGGAACGGGCTTGCCTAATTCCCAGTGAATGGCATTTACAACCAGCCGCTGAAACGATTCGACCTGAAAATCTTCGGG
Source organism: Rudanella sp. (assembly GCA_026785985.1). Taxonomy (GTDB): domain Bacteria; phylum Bacteroidota; class Bacteroidia; order Cytophagales; family Spirosomataceae; genus Rudanella. The sequence goes on from JAJAYX010000429.1 coordinate 2,269, forward strand.
GTGGCCGAGGGTGGTAAAGAACGTTTTGCCGCCCCATTCGTTTGTCCATGTCCAGGCCACCGGATTGTCGATGGCGGGCCTTTCAGGCTTCACAGCCTTGCCCATCAGCAACAGCGTTGACCCTTTGGCGGGGTGGTTGGGCAGCACATGATATAACCACGACGAGGCATGAAACGCAGGGTCAATACCGGTCAGAACGGGGTGTTTGGCTTGTTCGGGGATGATCGTAACATCGGTGGTGCTGGTGTGGCCGTAGTGCGTGTGTTTGGCCGCACCGCCCCAGCCCGGCGGGCTTCCAAAGGCAAACTCCCCGAACGCATTCCAGCGTTTCCGATCATCATCGGCGGGGAAATTAAAGGCGTGGGTGGTGGTACGGAACCCCATCACGGGTTTCCCCGATTTGAGGTAATCGTCGATATAGTTCAGTTGTTCATTGGGCAATAGCCGCCAGCGTAAAAAGAATACGGCCAAATCTGCGTCTTTCAACCCCTCAAGGCCGGGCAGGTCTTTTTCACTGTTTTGGTCGGGATAGGCTTTCAGGACTTTAGTCCGCATCCCATAATTTTTTTCGAGTTCGGCGGCAATCAGTGGCAGGGTCTGTTCGCCACCGTATTCGTGGTCGCCGGTGACAAACACGACAAGCGGTTTGGTGGCTGTTTTCCCGGCACCTTCGGCCCGACTGGCAATGGCCGAAACCATCGTTAATGGGCTAAGAGCCAGCAAACTGGCGGAGTGTTGAAGAAATGATCGGCGGTTGGTTTTCATGCAGGGAAGTTCGAGAGTGGCAAGGCTATTTTCCTACGTAAGGAAATTTTAGGCTGAATTTAATGTTTAAGTGGATGCGGGGGCAAGAAATACCCCCTTATCCACCCGAATCCACTCAAAAGACTATAAATTGATAATTTTCAGGCAACTGTTAAGTAATATGGTTGTCGTCACTTTGTAGCCGTGTGTTTAACCAACTTGACGAATGCGGCAGATTGCCGAGCGAAAGTCATCCCCTGCCCCAGTTCCGACAGAATTTCATAATCGGGCGGGTGTGTGTTAAGGCTAACCGTTGGCATGAACCACTATGAATTTTGGAGAATGGAGTGAGCAAGGCTATCGGGCATAGGGGCGGCATCGGCCCGAAGCACCCGCGCCCGGAACTGGGTGCCACGTGGACTGTCGGGAGCCTTCCTTATCATTAACCCATTGGGGGTAAGGTTCATGAAAAACATAGTCTCCGATTTAAATCTCTCGCCATTGTCTTTAACATAATCTACTTGCACCTTTACCGCTTTAAAGGCCACCGAAGTAGGATTTACCAGTTTGACAGTCAATCCTTTAACTCCACCAAGAAAACCAACTTTGCCGCCATAGGCTTCGGCTTCCAACTGGTTGGAGGCCGAAGCCACTTCCTGCTCATAGCGTTGGCGGGCGGCTTCGGCCTGTTCCTGCTTTTGCCGAAGGTTTTCCGCCTGACGCACAGCAGGTGGAACCGTCAGATCGGTTATTTCGGTTGTTTCAATCACATCATCCTTATCTGGGTTTGCAGTGCCACTTGGGTTTGTGGCTCCCAAAACCGATTGTGGGTTAGACGACAGTCGGCTTTCCTGCGTAAAATACCAGTAGGCCCAAAAGCCGGTCAGGCCCAAAGCAGCCACCAGAATAGCTATGGGCAGTATTCGGCGAGGTGGGCGACTCTCTATCAGCTTGTTAACAGGAGCGGGGCGAGTTGGTTTGGCAACTTCTATCGGGCGTTCCGCAGGGGCGGGTGCTGCCCGTTGAACGATCTCCGTGCGGAGGGGAGCCGGGGGCTGAATCGGGCCTGTTTCGCGGTGCAGTTGCTCCACTTCGGCCTGTTTCAGCAATAGTTTTACAATATCAGGATTATGCAGCCGCTCGGCGGGTTGCTTGGTTAACAATTGCTCCAACAGGGTCTCCAGGCTCGCGGGCAATGGCTGGTTAGTGGGCAACACCGGTGGCGGGGGCGGGTTGTGCATCACCGC
>JAJAYX010000430.1 GCA_026785985.1 Rudanella sp.
GATCAGGTCTGTTGCCCCCGCATCGAGGATTTTCCGCAGTTCTTAATCAAGCCGCAAGGTGTGCGGGTGTAGTTTGAGAAGCAGGCAGAAAGACTCAGGATGAAAGACTTTTCTACCTACTGAAGCGTCTTTAGTCCTGAGTCTTTCTGCCCGCTTCTAACTCAAATTTTCAATTTCTGCACATTGCCGTAGCTAATGGCGATGGCTTCGAGCGGGGGCCTCTTGCACACATCCTGCTCCACAAACGAATGCACCAGGCCAGCCGTTTTTTTGGCCTTTAAAATACTAACAAAGTCGATGCTACCTGTGCCAACCTCGGCAAAAGCCCGGCTCTCGCTTTTTTCCATGTCTTTCAGATGCCACAGCGGGAACCGGCCCGGACTCTGCTTGAATAGGTCAACGGGGTCTTTACCGGCAAATACCGTCCAGTACAAGTCCAACTCCATTTTCACTAATTTCGAGTCGGTGTTTTTCAGGAGCAGATCATAAGGCATTTGCCCGTCGATAGCCTTGAATTCAAAATCGTGGTTGTGGTAGGCGAACTGGATGCCTTTTGCTTTGCAGGCCTCCGCCGACTTATTAAACAAATCGGCATGACGCTTGTAGTCGTCGATGGTTTTGCGTTCGTCGGGGAACAGAAACGCGCAAACCATGTATTTCTGGCCCAGTTCGGCGGCATCGTCGATGGCGCGGCTCCATTCTTTGGTTAGCGTTCCCTTGGCATTGGGCATGGTGTTGCCCGTTGTGTAGTGACCACTGGGGGCCGTGAGGCCGTGACTTTTAAGCAGGGCCGCGTATTCTTTGGGCGTTTTGCCAAAGAACTTGCCATCGGAATACCCGAAGTTTTAGACCTTTTTGTAGCCAATCCCGGCTACTTTCGCTATCACGCCATCCACATCTTTGGCAATCTCATTGCGGAGTGTGTAAAGCTGAAGACCAGCGGCTTTGGGTTTGGCGGCAAGCGCATCGAACGCCGACAGGAACGGGGCTGTCAGGGCAAGGGCGCCGGCTTTCAGAACGGTACGGCGGGTTGTTTGTTTTGTTGTCATTAAGGGGTCATTTGTTCGTAAAAGTAGTTGTAAAGTTGTAGAGTTGGCTGACACGAAAGCAATACGTGTGCATCAGCCAACTCTACAACCTTACAACGTATTGTCGGTTATTGCCGTGGCCGACCACCGCCACCGCCAGCCGGGGCGGCTGCGGGAGCGGCCTGCTGATCACCACCGCCGTCGCCTTTCACGTCGTCGTTGCTGACCGACTTTTTCTTCCGGCGGTTGGGTTGCTCAAAGGTCATTTTGCCAATTTTGTAAGAGAACGTCATCCGCACCCCCCGATTATACATCTCGTTCGTACTATTTTGTGAGAACGTCGGCGTGTTTACCATAGTACGTACTTTCATGGAATTGGCCAGGAAGTTCTCGGCGGCAAAACCAATGCTGCCTTTTTTGTTGGCAAAGTCTTTTTTCAGACCCAGGCTATACATATAGAAGCTGCCCGATGTTCCCTGAAGAGTAACCTGATTGCCGCGCATTCCGCCAAACCCCTGGACACCCCAGCCGTTTTTGAGTTGTAGGTTGGTGAACATACCTCCCGAAAACACTACCCCCGAATTGCTTTGCTTCATGGATGGGTCTACCAGTGTGCTGCTGCCGTTGTTGGTCAGATAGACGTAGAACGCATCAAAACCACCGCCAATTTGCCATTTCTGAAAAAAGGTCGCGTTTCCAAACAGGTTAATACCCGTCGATTGCTCTTTTCCAATGTTGGCGTAGGTAGTGGTGATTACGCCCTGATCGTTGGCCGTACGGATGCTCTGTATCGAGTTGTTGGTCTGACGGGTAAACATCGTCAGGTTCACATACAGCGTCTTCACATACGTACTGAAACTGGCTTCGATGTTATCGCTCAGTTCGGGCGACAGATACGGGTTTCCGACCGTAATATTCTGTGGGTTAGCCGCATTCACGTTCGGGTTCAGAAACTGAATACCGGGCCGCTGCAACCGTCGGTTATAGGCTAATTTGATCGTTTTGCCTCCGCTCAGGTTCTTGGAGAGGTTAATGCTCGGTACAAAATTACCATAGTCCGGGATGTTGATGCCCGAACTGGGCTGCTCGGTGCGGAACTTAGCGTCGATCATCGTGTACTCGTATCGTCCGCCTGCTTTCAACGTAAACTTGCTTTTCGACTGGTAGGTGTACGATAAATAGCTACCCATCACGTTCTGATTGTAATCCAGGCTGTTGGCTGGTTGTTGCACGTTATCTACATAGTTGCCATTCACCAACGTCAGGTACTGATAATTGCTCAGAACTTGTCGGAAAATGCTTTTGCCGCCAAACTCGATTTGCTGGTTTTTGCCAATCGGCGAGGTGTAATCCAACTGAACGGTGCTTTCCTGATTATAGCTATCATTGTCGTTGCGGTCGCCCCCAATGATGTTGGCGCGGGTATCGTTGAGTAAATCAGAAATGTAATTGTTAGTCCGGTTGTTCCGGCTGAACTGGGTCAGGATGCTGAATTCCTGTTGTGGTTTTTTGAGGGTGCGCGTGTAATCCACGTTCACATCGACCGTACCCGACAGGTCTTTCACGTCCACGCTGCGGAAAGAAGTCACCGGGGTGGCAAAGCTGCCGCCCGAGATCCGGGTAAACAATTCCTGACTATTGAATTGGTTGCGGGCACTGTATTGAACGCCCGCCGTGATCACGTTTTTCGAGTCGATATCATAATCCCAGCCCAACTGATACCGTCCCTGCAAACCGCCGTTTTTGGTATCGGCCTGTTGCATAGTGAGCAGTGACCCGCGTGTTTGTTCGTTCGTAAACTGCCCTTTGATGTTATACTGTGCCCGGCCATGTCCCGACAGGGAGAAACCCATTTTGCCAGTGCGGTAATTTCCGCTTAAGCCCAGCATACTACCCCGGTTTCCCAGTCCGCCATCCACGCTGAGGGTGGCCCCGCGCAGCGTATTTTTCTTGGTCACAATGTTAATGATACCCGCCGAACCTTCGGCATCGTATTTTGCCGATGGCGAGGTGATCACCTCCACGGTTTTAATCATATCGGCCGGAATCTGCCTGAGCGCATCGGCAACGCTCCCGGCCACGATGGTCGAGGGTTTGTTGTTGATCAATACCCGCACGTTGCTGCTGCCCCGGAGCGACAGGTTTCCGTCGAGGTCAACGGAAAGCATCGGCACCCGGCGCATCACATCGGCGGCATCGCCCCCCTTGCTGGTCACGTCTTTTTCGGCGTTATACACGAGCCGATCCACTTTTTCCTCAATAATATTCCGCTGCCCGGTAACGTCTACTTCGGAGAGAGTACGCACATCAGCGGTCAGTTTTAACAACCCAACCTGAATATCGGAGCCTTTTTCGATTTTGATATTGCGAACATATTTTTCCTGAAAGCCCAGGAATGTAGCCTGTATGCTATAGTCACCGGGCGCAATTTTGCTGATCGTAAACCGCCCTTTATCGTCGGCGGTTGTCCCATCGACAGGTTTGCCGGTTTTTTGGTTGATGAGGGCAACCGTAGCGTATTCAACGGGTTTGTTGTTGGTCGAATCCATCAACAGGCCGCTAATTTTACCGTTCCCTTTGGGTTGTGCGGGCTGGTCGGCGGGCAGTGCGGCATCGGCAGTGCGCGAACGGCGTTCGCCATCCGTGCCTCCACCCCCACCGGGGCGGCCACCCCCAAAACCGCCACCGCCGGGCATTTGGGCAACTGTCACAAGTGACGAAAGCGTCAGGAAGGCCGATAGAAGCAGTGTATTCGTTTTCATAGTATTGTCTGTGTGTAATGAACAATACAAAGCAACAACGGCCCTGCTTCTTAAAAAAATACAATAGACCATCCCCTATCGAACATCGTCTGAATGGATATTTATACCGATGAACCTCGCCTTCAGCAGGTATCGGTTTATCTTGCTTTTGCCGATCAGGATGAACGACAAAAACCGGCTGCTTATCGGTACATTTGGGCAAGCCATCTATTCCTGCCATAGGTTCTATTGAAATAGGTCGTAAATTTGGGTCTATTTACCATGCTTTCCCCTCATAATTCTTTCATGAAGTATTTCATTATCAGTGGCCTGATGGCTTTTTCTATGTCAGTACAGGCACAACGCTTATTAGCCGACCAGGTGACCTCAAAATCTAAAACCAATGCCCGGGCAACCAGCGAACAACCCGTTGTTCGGCTCTACACAGGAGCTGCTCCGGGTTCGGAAAACTGGAAACAAAAAGAAGCCGAAAACAACAGCAATGTGTGGCAAACGCGCGTTGTCTATAATGTTGCCGACCCCACGCTGACCATTTTTAAACCAACCGGAACCGCCAATGGCACTTCGGTGGTGATTTGCCCCGGTGGTGGATTTCATGCCCTTTCCATCGACAGTGAAGGCAACGAAGTGGCCCGGTGGTTAGCCGCAAAAGGCGTAACCTGCTTTGTGTTGAAATATCGGTTGGTGGAAAGCAAAACTACCGATCCAACGGCCGAACTAATGGCTAAAAAAGGCGAACAAACCGAGAAAGATGTTGCGCCGATCATTAAACTGGCTATGGCCGACGGGCTGGCTGCGGTAGGCTACGTTCGGCAACATGCGGGGGAGTTTGGCCTAAATCCAAAGAGAATCGGGATCATGGGTTTCTCGGCGGGCGGAACAGTGGCCGCATCGGTAATGTACAATTACACGCCCCAAAACCGACCCGATTTTGTGGCTCCGATTTATTTGCAATATGAGTGGGCCCTCAAGAAAGCGGTGCCCGCCGATGCGCCACCCGCTTTCATCCTGGCGGCCTCCGACGATCAGTTAGGCCTGGCCCCGCACAGTGTTCAATTATACACTGACTGGATCAAAGCTAACAAACCGGCCGAGTTGCACCTGTATGCCAACGGGGGCCACGGTTTTGGAATGCGTAAAAACAATCTACCTTCCGACCACTGGATCGAACTGTTCGATACGTGGCTGGAGAAAACCGTGAACAGCCAACAGTGAGTAGCCACTAATTCGGCTATTTACTGGCCAAACTGCTGGCTTTTCACTGATACTTGTTCACTGTTATACTATGTCTGCGAAAACCATCCGTCCGTATGTTCCGATTCTGATCCATGTGTTAGGCTGGGGATTGCTGCTGTTCACGTTTTTGTTGTATCAGCCGCTCAATTCGGAAGTCATATTCCCCGATTTGTTCTGGGTGAAGCAAGGGCTTTTATGTTTGCTCCTTGTCGGTGCTTTCTACCTGAACTCGGAGGTGTTGGCTCCCCGGCTCCTTTTTCGCGACAAAACGGGCATGTATTTAGGAGCGTTAGTTCTGGTAGTATCGGGGATTTTGCTGACTATTTGGGCCTTCGAAACCTATTTTGATCTGCACATTCTGATGCACCGGGCCTACAATCCTGACGGAGGTGGAAAACCGCCCCGTCCGGGTCGCTGGTTTCAGCCAACGCTGCTCAGTATTCTCTTTATCCTGGGCATCAGCACCAGTATTACGTCCGTGCGGACATGGCAACGCGATGCCCAGCTTCGGCAGAATCTGGAACAGGCCAAAGTCAGTTCGGAATTGCTGTTTTTGAAGGCGCAAATCAACCCGCACTTCTTTTTCAATACGCTCAATAACATTTATGCCCTGACACTGATCGACGTGACGAAAGCCCGCGAGGCCCTGCATCGACTGTCGCGTATGATGCGCTATGTGTTGTATGAAAACCCGAATGGCACTGGTCAACTTAGTCAGGAAATTGCCTTTGTGCAGGACTACATCGAACTCATGCAGCTCCGCCTGACCGACAAAGTGACGGTTACTTTCACGCAGCCGACTCCGCTGCGCGATGCGCCTATTGCCACCATGTTGCTGTTACCCTTCGTAGAAAATGCGTTTAAACACGGCATTAGTGCCCTGTTGCCCAGCCGCATTGAAATCGACATTGCCCAAACAGGTAAGCACATACGGGTACAGGTGCGCAACACGGTTTTTCCGGAAAAAAGCCCTTCGCTGGAGGTTAACAGCGGTATTGGCCTGACGAACACCCGCCGTCGGCTCGATTTATTGTATCCGGGGCACTATCAACTCGCCACCACTCGCGATACCACCAATCAGGAATACGTTGTAGATTTGAGTTTAGATCTGTCATGACTCTCTCCTGCTTTGCCGTCGACGACGAACCACTGGCCCTTGGTTTGGTTTGCACCTTCATTGAACAAACCCCTTTTCTGCACCTGGCTGGTCGCTATAGCAATGCTATCGAAGCACTGCGGGGCCTCCACGAACAACCAGTCGATCTGCTGTTTTTAGATATTCAGATGCCCGATCTGACAGGCCTTGAAC
>JAJAYX010000431.1 GCA_026785985.1 Rudanella sp.
AACCCACATACTGCCATTGTCAGCCAATATTGTTTTACAGGAATCAAAAATATTGACAAGCTTCTCGATAAATTGCTTAGGGTGCTCTTCAAGCCCTATTTGTCCATCAACTCCGTAATCTCGTTGCCCATAGAAAGGAGGAGATGAAACAATGCAGTTTACCGTTATGCCCGCATTAGCCAACAATTTAAGCCCTTCACATACATCCATATTCAAGATTATAGTTCGGCCATCATGAAAAAAAGATTTTTCCTTTATTAGAGCAGAATTGAAAATTTTCTCATTAAGAGTTTGTGGCTCAAGAGCAATGTTGGCCTTTGTGTTAGGACGAGGCTTTACAACCGGCTCTTGTAGAATGCTGAACTGATAACTCATAATCTCTTACTGAATAAATGTAATTGGACAGTGAACGCTTTAAAACTCCAATTCCCCCTGCTTCACATTCCTCGCCCGCAGGTATTTGATTTTTTCCTCGGCTACCCGCAATACGGCATCCGAACAGGCTTCGTCGGCCAAAAGGGCATAGGCTACCTGGTCAGAGAGAAACAGCACGAGTAACTCGCCCGCATCTTCATCAAAAATAGTAGCTAACTTCTCTACGTATTCGCGCTGGGGCTGACGGTGGCCGCGCTCTAATTTCGAGACAATACTCGTGTCTACGTCTAACAGAGCCGCCACTTTGCGGAGGGGCCATTGTCGGGCCTCGCGCTGTTGCCGGAGCCAGTCGCCAAAGGTGCCGCGTTCCAAAATAACCTTGTCCATTTGCTTTGGATTGGTTTAGTTGGACAAAACATGTCAAATAAAATGACACAAACAAATAGTTGGCCAAATAAATTAATCCAGACACCCAAAATCCACCATTTTCAGTCTCAAAACAGTAAATCAAAAACAGCATCTAAATTGAGAACACTCCAAACAAAAAGGGCCACGTCGCAATGACGTGGCCTTTTTTCAACTATATAACTGGATTCAAATCAGGCGACAACAGCCTCGGCCAGCACCAGCACCCGGTTGCGGAGTACTTCGACCACGCCACCGTCTACTGTGAAAACCTGCTGACCCGTTGGCGTTTGAACCGTTACGGGGCCCTTGGCCAGCGTGCTGACTAAAGGCGCGTGGTCGTTCAATACCTGAAACTGTCCCTCAATACCCGGAAACGTAACAGACGATGCTTCGCCAGTGAAAACTTTCCGGTCGGGAGTGATGATTTCGAGTGTCATAATTTTACTGTCCTGCTTCTTTCAACAGACGCTCACCTTTGGCGATGGCATCTTCAATGGTTCCCACGAGGTTGAAGGCCGACTCCGGCAGGTGGTCATACTGACCGTCGATAATGGCGTTGAACCCTTTAATCGTGTCTTCGATAGGCACCAGAACGCCTTTCAGGCCCGTGAACTGCTCGGCCACGAAGAACGGCTGCGACAGGAAACGCTGCACCCGACGGGCGCGGCTTACCACCAGCTTATCATCTTCCGACAATTCTTCCAGACCCAAAATCGCGATGATGTCCTGCAATTCTTTATAGCGTTGCAGAATCTCTTTCACGCGCTGGGCGGTGTTGTAGTGTTCGTCACCCAAAACCTCTGCCGACAAAATCCGCGACGTTGAGTCGAGGGGGTCAACGGCGGGGTAGATGCCTAACTCAGCAATTTTCCGATTTAGGTTAGTCGTGGCATCAAGGTGGGCAAATGTTGTTGCCGGGGCAGGGTCGGTCAGGTCGTCGGCAGGTACATAAACAGCCTGAACCGAGGTGATTGACCCACGCTTGGTTGAGGTGATCCGCTCCTGCATGGCTCCCATTTCGGTGGCCAGGGTGGGCTGATAGCCTACGGCTGAGGGCATCCGGCCCAACAGAGCGGATACTTCGGAACCTGCCTGGGTGAAGCGGAAGATGTTGTCGATAAAGAACAGGATATCGCGACCCTGACCTTCTCCATCACCATCGCGGAAGTGTTCGGCAATAGTCAATCCGGAGAGAGCCACCCGCGCACGGGCACCAGGCGGTTCGTTCATTTGACCGAACACCAGTGTTGCCTGCGATTTGGCCAGTTCTGCCTGGTCAACTTTCGATAAGTCCCACTCGCCCTTTTCCATGCCATGCTTGAATTCATCGCCGTACCGGATAATATCCGACTCAATAAACTCGCGCAGCAGGTCATTACCCTCGCGGGTACGTTCGCCCACACCGGCAAACACCGACAGACCCGCGTAGGCTTTGGCAATGTTGTTGATGAGTTCCTGAATCAATACGGTTTTACCCACACCGGCACCACCGAAAAGACCAATTTTACCGCCTTTCACATACGGGGCCAACAGGTCAATTACTTTGATACCCGTAAACAAAACCTCCGTTGAGGTTGCCAGGTCTTCAAAGCGTGGGGCCGACCGGTGAATGGAGAGACTGCCTGTGCTAACGGGCTGAGGGATACCGTCGATAGCCTCACCGATTACGTTAAACAAGCGGCCCTTAATACCGTCGCCTGTTGGCATCATAATCTGGCTGCCGAGGTCAAGAACGTCCATGCCCCGTTGCAAACCCTCGGTCGAGTCCATGGCGATGGTTCGAACGCGGTCTTCGCCGAGGTGCTGCTGAACTTCCAGAACCACCTTTTGGCCATTCGATTTCGTTACTTCGAGGGCATCAAGAATAGACGGGAGCCGGGAGCCTTCGCCCTCGAAACTCACGTCCACGACGGGGCCAATCACCTGGGTGACTCTACCCTTATTTACTGCCGTTTCCGTAATCATTGGATATGATATATGTCTAAAAGAATAAACCCTGTATTTGGGACTGCAAAAGTAGGAGAAAAACAGCGTAAAGTAAAGAGCCGGTTTAAACTTATTCAGGGAATAAAGCGGTAATGGTGGTTGAGTAGTAGGATTTTGCCGTTATTAAAGAACAATTCGGCTGATATGCGATTTTGTACAAAAAGAAGTTGACTCAACGCTATGCTCCAACAACGCTCCAGCGGCTTACTGCTGCATATTACATCCTTACCCTCACCCCACGGTTTAGGTGATTTAGGTTCAGAGGCTTACCGATTCGTTGATTTTCTGGCCGATTCGGGGCAGACCTACTGGCAAATTCTACCCATCACCCCCGTTGACCCCGGTGCGGGATTCTCACCCTACAGCAGCCCCTCGGCCTTTGCAGGGAATGTGTTACTGATTAGCCTGGAGAAACTCGCTGAACAAGGATTTCTATCGGCTGAAGAAGTTGAAGCAGCCGCCCTGCCCCTGAGCAACCGAACTAATTTGTGGGTAGCCTACGAACGAAAAATGCCGTTGCTTCGGCAAGCAGCACAAACTTTCCAACTGAATGCCACCACTACCCAACGAGTTGATTATGAACTATTTTGCCAGGAAGAGAGCCATTGGCTAAACGACTACGCGCTGTTCACGACCCTACAGCAGGACACCGGCGAGTACTGGTGGGTACGCTGGCCTCCCGACCTCGTCCGGCGCGACCCCCAGGCCCTGGCCCGCGAAATCGACCGCCTGAGTGATGCGATGGAGACCATCAAGATCTTACAATTTCTGTTCGATCAGCAGTGGAAGGAACTGGTTGATTACTGTTTCTCGAAACGGGTTCACCTCATCGGCGACATCCCGATTTATGTGCAGCACAACAGCCCGGATGTGTGGGCGTTTCAGGAAATTTTCAAATTAAACGAACACGGAATGCCGACTTTCGTGGCGGGTGCCCCCCCGGATTATTTCAGTGCTGAGGGGCAACGCTGGGGCAACCCCGTGTATGACTGGCCCAAACACGAGGAAACGGGGTTTCAGTGGTGGATTCGGCGGTTGCGGCATCAGATGAAACTCTACAGCCTCACCCGGCTCGACCATTTTCTGGGGTTTGCGGTCTATTGGGAGATTCCGGCAAGCGAACCCACGGCGAAGGTGGGCGAATGGGTACAGGCCCCTATTGACGCATTCTTAGATGCCATGTACCGGCAATTTGACACGCTCCCGATCATTGCCGAAGACCTCGGTGCCAGAACGCCCGATGTACAGCCCCACCTCCGACACTTCCAGATTCCGGGAATGCGCCTGTTGCAGTTTGGCTTTGGCGAAGACGTAGCCACTTCATCGCATATTCCTCATAATCATATTATTAACTGCGTGGTTTATACCGGAACACACGACAATCCAACCACGGCGGGTTGGTGGATGGGAACCGATCAGGTGTCGCGCAACAATGTGGAAGCCTACCTCGGCGTGGAAGTTACCACCACTAATGTAACGGCCCACCTTAGTAGGCTGACCATGCAGTCGGTGGCGCGACTGGCTATTTTGCCCTTGCAGGATGCCCTGAACCTCGACGAGTCGCACCGGATGAACACGCCGGGCGAAGCGTCGCCGGGCGGAGCCGGCAGTAACTGGTCGTGGCGGTATTTACCCGACCAGTTGACCGACGAAGTAGCCACCCGGCTGTTGGCCATTACGAAAATGACGGGGCGGATTTAAGTCGTTGTTTTCATCTTCTCCACGGCCAATAACTGCCGCATGGTCTTCTCCATGCCTTCGGTGGAGCCATCGAGAAAGATGACGTTGCCCTGGCCATTCTCAGCGAAATGCTTGATGGCTTCTGTCCAGATCGAGAACAGAATCAGCGAGGCATCCAACTCGGCGGCTGTCATCACCTTGGCCGACTCAGCCATACCCTTAGCCACTTCTTCGCGGAAAAGGGCCACCCCCTGACCGCGCAGTTGGGCGGCTGTTTTTTCGGCTTCGGCAGAGATTTTGATGAAGTTACCCTCGGCTTCGGCAGCTTTGGTTTTCGTGATCAACAGGGCTTGTCCTTCGTTCTCAGCCGCTGCTTTCAGATTAGACGAAGCCACCACCTGCGCCATCGAGCGCATGATGACTTCATCAAAAGCAATGTCGTTCAGTTGCAGGTCGGTGAGGTGGTAGCCCCAGGTTTCGAGCAGGACATCTAACTGAGACTTAACGTGTTCGATGATTTCAGATCGGAGTGCGAGAATTTCGGACTGGCGTTTGGTGGCCACAAAACTCCGAATAGACCCTTCGATAGTACGAATCAAAGCTTGCATAAACGAGGCTTCGTCGATGAACTTGAAGGCCACGTTCTTGATGGTTTCTTCGCCCTGATTCAACACCGAATACACCAGCATAGCCTTGAAATTGACGTTAGCCTGATCGGCAGTGATGGCCTGAAACGCCAGTTCGGCGGAGCGGTTCTGGATGGAAATGCGCCGGTAGATAAGCTCAATAAAGGGAACTCTGAAGTTCAGGCCCGGTGTCATGACGCGGGTATATTTCCCGAAGATAGTAACAACAGCAACAGTACCCTGTTGCACAACGGCAATGGAGAAGTAGACCAGAATGGCTCCCAGAAAGAGAATAGTCAGAAAAAACGGCATAATAGAGGTGGTTAAGGATGGTACGGGGGCAAGGTACGGAATTTTGGTTGAATGAAATTTGAAGTAGCTTTGTTGGATACATAAAAACAGGTAGTATGGAGCCGAGTGTTTCTTCTCGCCGACGAATTTCCAATCAGCACGTATTAATTTACGAACTATACCGGCATGGCGAAACCGTGTTTGATGGGATCGGCAACTTTAGAGCATGGCTTGAGCGTTCTAATGCCGCTTTATCGGGTAAGCGACCCCTTGACCTCCTCACATCAGCACGGGGTTTTAAAGAAGTTGACGATTTGCTGACCCGCATCGAGTTTGGTGTTTACTGACAATGCGACTCAATCGCCTGGCGAAAACGGCCCGTGCTAATGACCTGACGGGTGAAGGTGCGAAACGAGCGGGTAGGCGATGGAATTACGCCGGCACTCCAATCATTTATACGGCTCAAAACGGACCATTAGCTGTTTTGGGGGTCTTGCAATACATTGAGGTAACGGATGTGCATAAGTTTTCTGTATTGATTATCAATGTACCTGATGACGCACTGATAAAGCGTATCGACAGAGATAACTTACCCGATAATTGGCAACAGTTTCCGTACCCAAAAAAGACTAAAGCCATTGGTCGTTTATGGATAGAAAGAGTTACCGCGCTCTTGTTAGAAGTTCCTTCGGCAGTTTACCCCGATGAGTCCAATTGGCTAATCAATCCCGAACATTCAATGGCAAGCACTATTCAAATTGTAGCGGTTAAGCCGTTTGTTTTCAATGATCGGCTTTTTCGCCGGGGTTGATTGATGATTGTTTGAAAGAAGCTATAACCCTATTGTCGATTAATAATTAGCATATAGTTACTTATGATCGCATTCCCTTTTACGAGGATCACCGCGAACCACGGTCCGACGCTTCGGTTTGATCGGCTGATTCTGGCGACTGCTTTAGCCGAAGGAATTCCGGTGATTTCAGCAGATGAAAAATTCGCCCGATACCGGGACATTGTGGAGGTTATCTGGTGAACTGCCCCGGACAAAAACAGGTGTTTCCGTGTTTCTCTAAAACACTCAACAAAACACCCCTTTATGGCCGACGTACACACACCCGCTCAACGAAGCTTTAACATGAGCCGTGTCCGCAGTAAGGACACCAAACCCGAACTGATCGTCCGCAAGTTTCTGTACGCCCACGGATTCCGCTACAAACTCCACGACAAAGCCCTCCCCGGCAAGCCCGACGTAGTGTTGCCGAAATACAAAACCATTATTTTCGTGCATGGCTGCTTTTTTCACGGCCACGACAATTGCCGCTACTTCGTTGTGCCTAAGACCCGAACGGAATGGTGGCTCGACAAGATCAACAGCAACAAAAAACGTGATGCCGAAAATGAAGCCGAACTTGTCGCTAACGGTTGGAAAATAATCACCATCTTTGAGTGCGCTTTGAAGCCTAAAAATCGGGAAGAGACATTGCGAAAATTATTGATAGCGAACCAGTTAACCTACCGTATTTGAGCAATGGCAAGAAGCGACTTGTGGACACGAGAGCAAACTATTTTGGCTTTCAATCTTTACTACAAAATACCATACGGTTCCATTGATGGTAGAAACCCCAAGCTTATTGAACTCGCAAAAATTATAGATAGACCCTTAGGTGGATTAGGTCGAAAAATGCAAAATCTTGCCAGTCTTGACCCTGTTCATAAAGCCCGAGGAATCAAAGGACTTACCCATTGTAGCAAACTTGACGAAGAAATTTTCGATGAGTTTGTAAATAATTGGGAAGCGTTAGCTATTGAGAGTGAGCGCATATTAGCTGAGAAGCAGGGTGTACCACTCGAAGAAAAAGTAGAAAAAGAAGAGCAAGAATGGCAAGGGAAGACAGGTAAGAATGTGGTTAGGTCAGTTAACGTAAGGATTGGCCAAAATTTTTTTAGAAGTGTAGTTTTGAATAATTACAATTCTAAGTGCGCGATTAGCGGCATCGACATTTCGCAAATGCTCCGCGCCAGCCATATTATTCCCTGGTCAAAAGAGGAACGGCATCGAGTTAACCCTGAAAATGGCTTGTGCTTGTCGGCACTATACGATGTTGCTTTCGATCAAGGTTTTATTGGCGTGAATACGGATTACAAGGTAATTTTGGCCGATAAACTTAAAAAGCGCAAAAGGGAGACTTACTTTCAGGAACACTTTGGCAAACTGGATGGAGTAGCGATCAGACCTCCGAGCAAGTTTTTCCCTCGAAAGGAGTTTTTAGAGTTTCATTTAGATAACATTTTCAACAAATGACTTTCGGCACACTGACCAACCTCATTTACTCGGAAGAAAAAACCACCGAACCAAAGATCGGTGATGGTGCAACACTTATTCTTTGGTCAGACCGGCAAGCCTACACTATACTTGAGGTCAAGAAATCATACGTGATAGTAAGCCGCGATAATCAGCCGCCAAACCCACGAAAAGCCTATCTGCGAAAAGATGGCAATTATTACCTCGGCGGGCATCTGCTCAAAGTAGGCTTCCGAGACAATTATTACGATCCTCATTTCTAACGTTTTCATCGGGCCGGACACCTCATCACCGCCCTGCGTCCCGGCTCCCGCAACCCCAACGAACCCCGCGATGTCAACGATCTTGGGCGGTTTGGGCTGGGCTTGAAAACCGCTTCGTTTTCGCAGTGCCGGCGGCTCACCGTGGTCACGCGCAGGAACGGCAATCTCTCGGCGGCGCGATGGGATCTCGATCGCGTGGCAAGGACCGATGACTGGGTGATCGAGATACCCGATGATCCGCGGGAAATCGCCTGGGCCGACCGGATAGGTCCAAAAGGAACGCTTGTACTGTGGGAGGATCTTGATCGCCTGATCGACGTGACGGGGAGCGGCGATCGAAGCACGG
>JAJAYX010000432.1 GCA_026785985.1 Rudanella sp.
CCGCGCACACTCCACTTTTCGCTTATGGGTGCCCGCGACCTTTCGGTGATTGCCACACCTCCGCCCGACCGACAACCCGTTACGACTGAAGTCCACGTTTTCAACGAGGCCACCGTCCGCGATTCCATTAGCTACGAACTCCGCCGTGGTGGGCAGGTTTTCTTCGTTCACAATCGCATCAACGACATTGAGTCCATTGGAAATCTGATTTTGCGGCTCGTACCGGAAGCCAAAGTAGCTGTTGCACATGGTCAAATGGAAGGTGATAGGCTTGAACGGATTATGACTCGCTTCATTGAAGGCGATTACGATGTGCTTGTTTCAACGAACATTATCGAGTCGGGCCTTGATATTCCGAATGCGAACACCATGCTGATTAACTCGGCCCACATGTTTGGTTTGTCGGATTTACACCAGATGCGGGGTAGGGTAGGGCGGTCGAACCGAAAAGCGTTTTGTTACCTGATGACTCCGCCCACGTCTGTTTTGACTTCAGATGCCCGCAAGCGACTCCAGACTCTCGAAGACTTTTCAGACCTCGGCGAAGGTTTCAAAATTGCCATGCGTGACTTGGACATTCGCGGAGCTGGTAACTTGCTTGGGGCCGAACAGAGTGGTTTTATCAATGATCTTGGTTATGAGATGTACCACAAGATTCTTGACGAGGCCGTTCAGGAGTTGCGCGAAACTGAGTTTAAAGACCTCTTTGCGCCAAATTTGGATGCCCTCAAACCGATTTTGCCTGATACGGTTATCGAAACTGATTTGCAGGTTGTTATTCCTGATAAATACGTGTCGAATATATCAGAGCGTTTGGCGTTATATACTCGCCTTGATAGTATGAAGGATGAAAACGACCTATCGGCATTTCGACTGGAAGTGATTGATCGGTTTGGACCATTGCCAAAAGATGTAGAAAACCTTTTTAAAATGGTGAGTGTCCGATGGAAAGCTGAAAAACTGCATCTCGAAAAACTGACTCTAAAAAGTAATATCCTGAAGGGGTACTTCGTTTCTTCCGAAGGTGGCAGTAAAGCCGCCGATAGCTTCTTTAAGTCCGACGGGTTTGGCAAGGTTATTGACTACTTACGAGCGAATCCGGCGAAATTTTCGCTTAAGGAATTAAAGGGTCGTCCAGTTTTTACTCATTCTGATGTTCATTCGGTTGAACAGATGGATAAGGTGCTTGGGTCACTTACAAATTGATTATTTTTGCAACTTCGATTGACACAGATACAGCGATGATTAAAAAGTATCAGCTCACACGAGCAGCGTATGTGTTGTTGGCTACATTGGCTCTGGCCTCCTGTAAGTCGAAACACCCAACTAGTGTACAACCCGGCAAGAAAAGTACGGCAACGGGTATCGCCTACAACCAGAAAGACGGTTTTCAGGTAAAGTCATTCAAAGCTCCCAATGGTGGCCCTAACCTTATTTTTATTGAAGGCGGTCGTTTCACAATGGGTGCTTTAGAAGAAGACGTGATGAATTCGCGTGATAACCGCGAACGGACAGTTAGCATCCAATCGTTTTACATGGACGAGACAGAGATGGCTAATGTTCACTACCTTGAATATTTGAATGCCATTCAGCGTGACTCATCTGAAGAAGCTTACCGGGCAGCACTGCCTGATACAACAGTTTGGTCAAGCCAGTTATCATTTAACGACTCGTATGTAACACAGTATCTTCGTTATCCAGGTTATCGGTATTATCCGGTAGTGGGTGTTTCGTGGGTACAGGCAAGCGATTATGCTGCCTGGCGTACAGAGGCTGTCAATAACGAACTTGCTAAAGGCGGTCAGAAAACCAAGAAAAAAGGAGGAGGATTTTCGTTAAAGCGTAAGTCTAAGAAAGGCGCTGAACCTGCTTTAGCCGAAGCCACTGCTACCCCCGGCGCACCTGCTCGTATGAGTGTTGAAAGTGGACTGGTTTTACCCGAATATCGGTTGCCAACTGAAGCCGAGTGGGAATATGCCGCTAAAGCTATGATTGGAACTCAGTACCTGGACGAAAACCAGGCCAATCAGCGAATTTATCCCTGGGATGGGTCTTCTGTTCGTAATCCTAAAAAAGGCAAAAAACAGGGCCAAATGCTGGCGAATTTCAAGCGAGGTCGCGGTGACTACGCAGGTATCGCTGGTCGTTCTAATGACAAGGCTATTATCACTGCTGAAATTTACGAATACCCAGCCAATGACTTTGGCCTTTACAATATGTCTGGTAATGTAAATGAGTGGGTTTATGATGTATATCGTCCGTTGTCCTATCAAGACGTTAGTGACCTAAATCCAATTCGTCGGAATGGCTATTTAGATGAATCCAAGAACTATGATAAAAAAGGTAATAACTCAATTATCGACGATAATCTTCGCGTGTACAAAGGCGGTTCCTGGAATGATGTAGCCTATTGGCTTTCGCCTGGTACTCGCCGTTCACTCACTCAGGATTCAGCTACTGCGACAATTGGATTTCGTTGCGCCATGATCGGTGTAGGCCGCAATCGGTAGACAATGTATTGGTCTGTTATAAAAGCGGAGGGAGAAATCCTTTCGCTTTTTTTTATTTGGTTGCGGCAATAGTCAGCACACTTACGGATCGGCACCCAGCCCGGTGCAGTTCAATGGCACAGGCTTCGAGAGTGGCCCCTGTTGTCAGTACATCATCAACGAGTGCAACATGCTTGCCGAGGATTGCATCGGGTTTAGCTACCCTAAATACCGTTTCTACATTTAACCAGCGTTGCAATCTGTTTCTGCGCGTTTGTGAACCATTGAACCGGATTCTCACCATTACATCATCACGCATCGGCAATTGGGTGGTTTCGCTCAGTCCTTCGGCAATACAATCGGCCTGATTATAACCCCGTTTGCGAAGTCGTTTTTTGTGAAGAGGAACCCCGATCAATAAATCAATTTCGTTGATCCACGGGCATTCCTGTTGAAGTTGATGCCCATACCATTGGCCCACCAGCACCGCTGATTCTGGACGATCTTTGTACTTTATTTCATGGATTAATTTCTGAATAATGGTCTTCTTGACAAACCTATAGTGAGCCGCAACGTGTTCAACTTTTACCTTGCCGGCAAATCTGTAAATCAGTTCTGACTCCATTTCACGATGGTAGCCAGTTTCAGGAAGGTTCATTCGGCAATGCACACAAAGCAACTTCTCCTGCTTATCCAATGTCTGTTTACAACCGAGGCAAAGGTTCGGATAAACAACATCCCAAAAGTCTATAAACCATTCAGAAACAAACCTAAACATTACCTATTTACGTTATTGGATAAGAAGTTGTAATTTAGTCAAGATTATGGACGACGCTAGCACTTTACCAGTTGCCGATATTGATTTCGCCTGGGAATCTCTTTTAAATCAAATAGAATCGTTGGTGGGAAAACGCCCTGCTGATTTGAACTCGGTACTGTTTTTGATCGGAATTCAGGAGTTAGGCCGAGGGCCGAAACGATTTACTAAAGAACAAAAACAAGACTTATTGCACATTGCTGTTTGCCGGGTTATGAGTTTGTCAGGCTATTATTCTTTTGATGGATATGACGCTGACGGATGGCCCATGTGGACCTTACTAAAGCCAATTTCACAATCGGGTTTACTGGAACAGGAAGCACTCATCAAAGCAAATGTAATTCGGTATTTTGATCAAACACTGACCTATTGATTTCTTTTTACCTACAGACTTCTCCTGACACATCATGCAGTCATACGACACCCTTCTTCAGCGCATCGAGGAATACAAGAAGCGTTATTTTCAGAATCAGCTCGTAAAAGGGTTGTTGTTTTTTGTGGCTTTAGTTGGGTCACTTTATTTGCTCATCAACACTGCTGAATTTGTTGGGCGGTTTGGTTCGTCGGGGCGGGCGGTCATGTTCTTTGGCTTTCTGCTGACGATTCTGACAACCCTCTATCTGTTCATCATTAAACCCATGCTCGGTTTGTATGGACTTCGCAGACCCCTCTCGAACGACGAAGCGGCCCGGCAAATCGGCACCTTCTTTCCTGAAGTGGGGGATAAGCTCCTAAACACATTACAGCTTCAGCGACTGTCTTCTGACCAGAGCGATTTGATGCAGGCCAGTTTGCAACAGCGGTCTCAGCAATTACTCATCACCCGTTTTGCCAATGCTATTCAGATAAATCGGAATCGCCGGTTTCTAAAATTTGCCGTACCTCCCTTGGCCCTGATTGCAGGAATCCTTTTGGTGAATCCTAATTTCTTTAAGATGTCATCGGCTCGGATCGTTAATTACAACCGGGAGTTTGCTGAAGAAGCCCCCTTCCAATTTATCCTTCAAAACAAGTCGTTGAAGGCATTTCGGAATGAAGATTTTCCGCTGTCTGTGCGTTTAAAAGGGGATGCCATTCCCCAGGATGTTTATTTGGTAACAAACGAAACTCGCTTTAAGCTGGAACCTTCCAATGGTCTTTTTGTCTATACATTCGACAATGTCCAGCGAGATTTAGACTTCCATTTAGAAGCCTCTGGTTTCCGCTCTTCTGACTATAAAGTTGAATTAATTGACCGTCCGGCTGTGTTGAATTTCGATGTTAAACTGGTTTATCCAGCTTATCTTAACAAACCAGCCGAGCAGCTTTCAAACGTTGGCAACCTTCTGATTCCACAGGGCACCACCGTCACCTGGAACTTTGTTGCCGACCATACTGATTCGCTTTCGCTTCAGTTTGGGGCAGGAACAAAACCTGTTTTGGCCCAACACGTCGACGAAAATGGCTTTACGGCTTCGCGTCGGCTGATGCAAAACACAACCTTAAACGTGGTATTGAAGAATGCGCAAGTGCCAACGCCTTCGTCAATCAACTATGCAATCCAGGTGATCCCGGATCGGTTTCCGTCCATTTCTGTGGATAAAATTCAGGATACGATCTCCTATAGTGCCATTGCTTTGAATGGTTTAATTTCGGATGATTATGGTTTTACACGCCTTCGGTTGAATTATAAAATCATTCGTAAAGGCAAAGAATCCCCTCTTTACAGCAAAGACATTATGATCAACCGTTCGTCCACTTCGCAAAACTTTGCCTACAACTGGTCGCTCGATAGTTTGAAGTTAGATAAAGAAGACCGCATTGATTATTTTGTCCAGGTATGGGATAACGACGGAGCGAATGGCCCTAAATCAGCTCGGTCGAATCCCATGAATTTTGCCATTCCTTCTAATCAGGAAGTGCAGCAACAGATTGATAAATCGGCTGAGAAAACTGAGGAGCAAATTGATCAGGCTTTAAGTAAAACCCAGGAAATCAAGAAGGAGTTGAATCAGATGGAAGACCGGCTTCGCACTAAAAAAGCAACCGATTTTCAGGATAAAAAGCAACTGGAAGACGTGTTGAAAAAACGCGAAGAACTGATTGAGCAAATCAGGCAGCTTCAGGAACAATTCCAGAAAACAAACCAAACTCAGGAACGCTTTGCCCAGACTGATCCACAGATGCAACAGAAAATGGATCAGTTGGAGAAGATGTTCAAGGACTTGATGGATCCTGAATCAAAGAAACTTTATGAGGAATTGAAGCAGCTTTTAGAGCGCAAGCAAGACGATAAAGCCAGTGAAACGCTTGATCGGTTGAGCCGGAAAGAAAAAAATATGCAACGCGATCTGGAGCGGGCCATGAAGTTGTTCAAGCAAATGCAGTTGGAGCAGAAGCTGGATAACGTGGTGAACGATCTGGAAAAGCAAGCACAGGTACAGGAGAAAGAAGCTGAAGAAAACAACAAGCCCGAAAACGATAAGAACGATAAAAATAGCACTCCTGAACAGAAAGCGCAACAGGAAAAAGAACAGGAGAAGCAAGCTAAAGAGCAGGAAAAAGCAATGGAGAATTTTAAAAAGACTCAGGAGCAATTGAAAGAACTCGAAAAGCAGGCGGAGAAAGACGAACTTCGTTCGCCCGACAAGCAGGAAGATACGCAGAAAGACATCGAACAGGAGATGCAGGATGCTAAAAAGCAATTGGATCAAAAACAGAGTAAAAAGGCTTCGTCATCGCAAAGTAAGACGGCGAAATCCATGCGGAGCATGATGAAGTCGATGCAAATGTCTATGGCTTCGATGGAGGCTCAGGAATTACAGGAGAACATGGATGATCTTCGTAATCTACTTGAAAATCTAATTACCTTGTCGTTTGGCGAGGAGCGTCTAATGAAAGAGTTTCGCGGGATTAACCTACAGGATCCACGGGTAGGCAAACTTTCACAGGAGCAGTTGAAACTTCAGGACGATGCCCGGATTGTCGAAGACAGCCTGAATGCGTTGGCCTCCCGTGTTAATCAGATCCAATCGTTTGTCACTCGTGAGATGTCGAACATGAAGTATTACATGGATCAAAGTGTGCAACAGTTGAAAGAGCGTAAACTGGCTCAGGCTTCTTCCCGCCAACAATTTGCCATGACTTCCATGAATAATCTGGCGTTGTTATTGAGTGATGTTCTTAAGAATATGCAACAGCAAATGAACGCGATGGGTGCTCCCGGCTCTGGCAAGGGAAAGGGGAAAAGCAATAGCCCGTCGGGTGAAATGGGTGAAATGCAAAAGCAATTGAACGGCAAAATGAAACAAATGTCTCAGGGTGGTACAACTGGACGTGCCTTGTCGGAACAAATGGCACAGATGGCCGCAGAACAAGCAATGATCCGAAGTTTACTCAAAAAATTGCAGGAGGGAGCTAAGGGGACAGAAGTTGGCAAACAAATGGAAAAGCAAGTCAACGAACTGATGGAAAAGATGGATCAAACAGAAACTGAGTTAGTCAATAAACGTGTCAATCCGATTACCATCAATCGGCAAAACGAAATTCTTACTCGTTTACTGGAATCGGAAAAAGCCTTGAAGCAACAGGAAGAAGATCCAAAACGTCAATCGCAGACTGCTAAAAGCCCTAAAGTTAGCACACCTTCTTTCTTTGATTCGCTGAATAATCGTCCTCAAATAAAACAAGCTGAGGTATTACGTTCGGTGTTACCAACCTATAATCCGTACTATAAAAAGCAGGCGAACGACTATTTACAAAAAGTGTCGAAATAACTTAAGCCTTTTAATAGCTCGAACTTTTTCTCAGGTTTCTGCATTTTTCATAAAAGTTTCCACGTGAAACGTTTTGCAATTTTTCATAAAAATGTACGAAACATACGATGTAATTGTAGTTGGTGCCGGACATGCCGGGTGTGAGGCTGCACATGGGGCTGCAACAATGGGATCAAAGGTTCTGCTCATTACAATGAACATGCAAACAATAGCCCAAATGTCCTGCAACCCGGCAATGGGTGGCGTGGCCAAAGGGCAAATTGTGAGAGAAGTGGATGCACTAGGGGGTATGTCAGGTATTATCAGCGATAAAAGCATGATCCAGTTCAGGATGCTCAATCGCTCGAAAGGCCCCGCCATGTGGAGCCCCCGCTGCCAAAGCGATAGAAATATGTTCGCCAACGAATGGCGACTAACACTCGAAAGAAATTTAAATATTGATTTTTGGCAAGACAGCGTCAACGAAGTGATCGTGAAAGATGGCCGGATTCAAGGTGTAAAAACCAATATGGGAATCACATTTATGTCTAAATCAGTAGTATTGACAAACGGTACATTTCTGAATGGGCGGATATTTATAGGCCAAAAAACCTTTGGAGGGGGCCGCACCGCCGAACGGGCTGCAACCGGATTAACGGAACAATTGATCCAATTGGGGTTTGAATCAGGCCGGATGAAAACAGGAACACCTCCAAGAATAGACGGAAGAAGTCTGAATTATGATGCAATGGAAGAGCAGGCAGGAGACGAAAATCCTGGCAAATTTTCCTACAGTAATACCAAAGCATTAACGAAACAGCGTAGTTGTTGGATCACCTATACTAATACGGAAGTGCATGAAACTTTGAAAGAAGGCTTTGAACAATCACCCATGTTCACAGGTCGGATCAAAGGATTGGGGCCACGTTACTGCCCGTCAATTGAAGATAAGATCAACCGATTCGCAGACAAGGATCGACATCAGATTTTTGTGGAACCAGAAGGGTGGGAGACAGTGGAAGTGTATGTAAATGGTTTCTCTACCTCACTGCCAGAAGACGTTCAACAAAAGGCTTTGCAAAAAATTCCGGGATTTGAGAAGGCCAGAATGTTTCGACCGGGTTATGCAGTAGAATACGATTTCTTTCCGCCAACACAGTTAAAACACACGCTGGAAACTCATTTGGTGCATAATCTCTTCTTTGCAGGCCAGATAAACGGGACAACGGGATATGAAGAAGCCGCTTGCCAGGGACTGATTGCCGGGATAAATGCGCACCAGGTTGTGGCGGAAAAGAACCCATTTACAGTGAGCCGCTCAGAGGGTTACATTGGTGTTTTAATTGATGATCTGATTACCAAAGGCACCGAGGAACCCTATCGGATGTTTACTTCACGGGCTGAATACCGAACACTTTTGCGCCAGGATAACGCCGATTTACGATTGACTGAAAAAGGATATGGTGTAGGTTTGGCTTCTCATGAACGACACGAAAAAGCGCAGAAAAAGCGAAAGCAAATTGCTGCTTTGATTGACGATATACGCACAACAAAAGTAAAACCAGACGAAATAAACGGATGGTTATCTGGAGTTCAAAGTGCGCAATTGAAGGAAAAAAACAGCCTTTATGGGCTGATCAAACGGCCAGAAATTGGATTATCCGAAATCGATTATTTATTACAGTTTCTGCCGAGTTCAGAAAGTAAGCCAACTTTGGAGACAATTGAGCAGGCTATGATTGAAATTAAGTACGAAGACTATCTCGGTCGTGAACGGGTAAATGCTGACAAAATTGGGAAATGGGAAGGTTTAGAGATTAAGCAAGATTTTGACTATGACCGCATTAAAGCACTCTCGTTTGAAGGCCGTGATAAACTGAAACGATTAAAACCAGCAACCATTGGACAAGCTTCACGCATTAGTGGGGTCAGCCCATCTGATATTTCGATCTTGCTTGTTTATATGGGCCGGTAAAATTTTTATAACGAATCCCGCTCCTGAACAGGGGCGGGATTTTTGTTTCTAAACAACATGACTCAGGAAATAATACAAAACTGCCCCATCTGCCAACACACAACTTTCAAACCATACATAGTTTGCAAAGATTATTTAGTTAGTCAGGATGAATTCACCATTCAGAACTGTGAGGAATGTGGGTTTAGGTTCACCGATCCACGGCCAGATAGTAAGTCAATTGGGAGCTATTATCAGTCAACCGATTATGTTTCGCACAACGATAAAAGTGGGGGCCTTGTCAATAAACTATACCGCTTGGTTCGGCAATTTACATTGCGTCAAAAACTGAATCTCATCAATTCCATACAACCAGAAAAAGGAAAACTATTGGATATTGGATGTGGAACAGGGCTATTTTTAGAAACATGCCAACAAGGAGGATGGTCGGTCGAAGGGGTTGAACCAGATGGTAGCCCACGAAGCGCAGCGGCTGATCGGCTGAAAAAAGCAGTGGTAGAAACCATTCACGAAGTAGGGGAGGAGTCCTACAATATTATTACGATGTGGCACGTTTTGGAACATGTTCCTAATCTTCAGGAAACGATCAACGAACTAAAAAATCTATTGCAAAATGGTGGAACACTCTTGTTAGCCCTACCAAACTCAGATTCTTATGATGCGAAGCATTTTAAACAATATTGGGCTGCCTATGATATTCCCCGGCATTTATCTCACTTCACACCAGAGAGCGTAAACCGATTAGTTACTCAGGCGGGATTTACGTTAGCAGCAATACGCCCCATGTATTTCGACTCATTTTATATTGGGATGCTCAGTACACGCCACCGCGACGGACAAACAAATTGGATCGAAAGCATTTTTCAGGGCATACGCTCAAACTGGTCAGGGAGCAAAACAGGCAATTACTCCAGTCTCATTTATATGTTTAAGAAGGACTAACTGAAACCCGTGAGGACAGGGGTATTAACCTCTGTTTTCAACAGCCACGGAAAAGGTCAATTCAAAATAAAAAATAGATAAGAATTTAGTGGAAAACAGTGTTGAAAACTATGCGTTTGCCGTGTATAAGCGGAGAAATTCCGGCATCACAATTGTGTATATCTGGATAGTTATCCCAGAAGGTGTATAAATCCTTCTACACATATGGATAACCACCGTCGAACCAACATCATAGTAACAAGTTTTAAGCAGGTGCTTATTGTTAACAATCTGACTTAGTTGATAAGTGCAAAAACATGTAAGCCGAATGTGTATAACTTGTTAATTAACTGGTTATGAGACAACTAAAAGTGGATAACAAATTACGGGCTGGGTATAACTATGTTGAGAAAAAAGACGTTATTGTGAAGTGTATGTGGAAAGAAAAGCTGTCCACATATCCACAGCCATAATAGGTTTTAATAGCTTTAAGAATTAATTAAACTATAAAATGAAATATAGGTTTGTGAATATCTTTATTTGCTTTGGACTCCTGTTGAGCGGGGTATCCCTAAGCTATGCCCAGTCACCATCGGAACTGGCAGACGAGTATTACAAAAAAGATGAGTTCGACAAAGCAGCGAACGAATATGCGCGGGTGTTGAAAAACCAGGTAAGCTGGCCCGTTGCGTTTCGCTATGTGAATAGTCTGATTCGGGTCAACAAAACAGATGAGGCTGAAAAGTACCTTAAAAGACAAACCCGCTCGGAAAACGAAAACACACATCTTTACGAAATTCTGTCAGGTTTTCTAGCCAGTAAGAAACCCGATACGCTTGAGGTGAGCAAACATTTCAATGCAGCCCTCAAAGGAGCGCAGAGATCAACGGCAAAGGCCGAGCAGACAGCTACGGCGTTTGCAGACATTAGCGAGCCTAAATGGGCCATTGCTGCCCTTCTGTTGGCCCGTGAACAAAGCCGCGAAGCAAATTCCTACAGTGAGGAACTGGCAAGCCTGTATCGAGCAACCGGGCAAAACGAAAAATGGCTGGGTGAGTTATTCACGCTAAATCGGTTTTCTGAAAAGCGCGAAAAGGTGATGGCGGCTTTGCAGGGAGTTATCAACACCAAAGAGGAAGAAATGTTGGAAAAGGCTCTATACTCGCGGGTGCAACAGGAGCCAAACGAACTAAGTTATGTGGAACTGCTAACGTGGTATCTGGTACAAAAGCAAAAATTTAGCCGGGCATTGCTACAGGAGAAAGCCACCGACCGGCGTTTGAAACTGAACGGTAGCCGGGTGTATGACCTCGGAAACATTGCCCTTAGCAACAAAGAATATAAAACAGCCACCGATGCGTTCGACTATGTAGCGGCCAATTATCCACAGGGACAACTGTATCCGTTCGCCCGCCGATTGACGATCAATGCCCGGGAAGAACAAATCAAAAATACCTATCCGGTCGATCCATCGGAGATTCGTAAATTAATTGCGAGTTACCAGAGTATGTTGCAGGAGATTGGCTCCAACGCCAAAACGCTGGAAGCTCTGCGGAGTACGGCGAATTTATACGCCAACTACCTCGATCAGAAAGATACGGCCCTCACAGTTTTGGATTTAGCCATTGAATTGGGGAAAACCGACCGGAATTTTGTGGATAAGTGTAAACTCGACAAAGGCGATATTTATTTATTGAAAAATGAGCCGTGGGAATCCACATTATTATACTCCCAAGTGGAAATGTCGCAGCGGGAGGAGCAAGTGGGCCACGAGGCAAAACTGAAAAACGCCAAACTGCATTACTACAGCGG